>JBNLFC010000012.1:0-19069 GCA_050305335.1 Leptospirales bacterium | reverse complement strand
AAAAAAGTTGTGCTTCATTGTATAGAGATTGTAGTTTTCCGTAATCCAGTACATGGCCGGATCCTGATTGGCCCTGCCTGCGACTCGATTGGATTCATACTCTTCTGCCGCGGTCTTCAAATCTCCCGTGTACTCTCCCATATTATCATAGAGCGATCCTGCGTCAAGAAATGCAACCAGCCAGAGAATGGAGGGTTCGATGGGAAAACGCAATTCCGTACTGAAGAGGAGCCTGTGATTCCCCCCATCTTTCCAGGTGGCGGGATAGTAGGAATAGGCGTAGGTGTTGTAGCCTCTAAGGGTTTCATAGCCACCAAGAAATTGGCGATCATTAAACTCCATGTAGGGATTGATTTCGCTATTTTGTTTTTTGCCGTAGGGTGCGGTCGCATGGGAAAAAGTACCGACAAAACGTACCTCCTGAACTACCCTCCAGCGTCGCAAATCGTTATTCCTGAATAAACCTCCCATAGTATAATCGAACCACCACCAGTATTTACGGGCCGATACTTTGTAGCGATTGAAATGATCATCACCCCCCAGAAGGCCTCCCACTATCTCCAGAGACATATCTGTTGTAAAACCGGTGGTGGGACTGAAGCGGTTATCTCGTGTGTCATAGGCAACGCCATTGCGCAGACTCGAGTGAAATTGCCATCCCAGCTTGGTTCGTTTGAGAATTTCATTATTCACAAGAGCCGTGGCATTGGTGGCCAGCGACCAGGAGGGGGAATAAACGTGGTAGTGATTCCAGTTGACAAGAAATCTGTGACTTACCCCAACCGAAAGACCAAACGTAGTGATTTGATAGGTGGATGCTTCCAGATATGAGTAATCCACATCACTGACTTTAATTGAATAGGCTCCATCAGCCGTAATTTTCAGGTCCTGATAATACGCCTGGAGGGATAATCCCCAGGGGCGCGGCATGGAACGATAACAGTCCTCTTCCGTCTCGACAAAGTTATAGATCAATTTCCGTATGCGGGATTTGATCCGATCCAGGCTTTCCACGCTCTCATCGCCCTGCGCTTCCTGGACATACCTTTGAATCGTCTCGCCATAAGTACGATAATTGTTCTGCAATTGCGCGGCTGCAGACGATATGGCATCCAGACTTTCAGCGTCATCAAACTCTTTCTGTCTGGTGCGCCAGAACTTACCGCTATTCACCTCGCACGCTTCATGAAACCAGGGGTCAGTCCAGCCCAGCATGACAGCTTTCGTTTTAGGTCCATAAGAGATTCGACCGTTTAGCTGCTGGCCGGTACCATTCAGATTGTTTTCGCCACCTTCCAGAAAAATGGAAAAGCCTGATTGAGTCCCGTAGCCACCTCCCATGGAGATGGTGCCCGTTGGCTGTTCTTGAACATCGATGATCAAATTCATTTTTTGGTCATCGGAGCCAGGCCGCATTTGCAAATTGACCTCTTTGAAAAAGCCTGTGTTGACCAGCATCTCACGACTTCGGTTTACCAGCGCGGAATTAAAAAGTTGCCCTTCCTTGATGAGAAGCTGGCGTCGAATCACTCGCTCCTGAGTTTTCACCATGCCCTTGATGATAATGTTTTCTATATAGGCCAGATGATTTTCCCGAACGGTAAAGTGCACATGGCGGACAATACGCCCGGAGATCTCTTTATCTTCGTTCAAACGCTCATCGGCAGCCTTCAGGTCAATGTATGAGGCTTCCTCCCTGCACTTTTCATCGGCCACGGTAGAAGGATTGGCAATCTCCAGACACTGCTTGTATCGATCAATCGTCTCTTTTGTGAGCTTATACTCAATAAAGCGAGGCTGCACCTGGGCAAAAACATAGCCGCGCTGAGAGTAAAGTTCCTGGATGAATCCCCTGTCACGGTAGAATCGTGTCTCATCGAAGACATCTCCGGTATTGTACCCGGTATATTCAAGGTTATCCAGAATAGTAGAGGCTGAATAAATTGGAAGGATATCCCCTGGCTTTGTGAGTTTGCGTTCCGGCGGATTTAACTCCTGATTGATGTAATTCTTGTCGAATTCCAGAGAGTAACCACCGAAATAGTAGATCGCTGCTTCATTGATTTTGTAAGTCACCACAACAACGCGCCCCTCTTCGGGTTTGCGTGGATTTTTCCAGCGAATCTCGTAATCAGTGCCCTTCTCGTCTATTTCCGCATCCAGATGCCCCTGGGATTTAGCATAGGCTACCAGACGGAACTTCCCTTCTTCGTATTTCCCTTCGTCAAAATGACCGTCTTCCAGCAAAGAGGACTCTTTAAGTTCAACAACCTTCAGCATGTCGTCTACATTGAGACTTTTTGCGCCTATGATATTAATCCGGGAAATGGATATGTCATCCCCCTCATCAACGACGTATGTCACATCAATGGAATTTGTTTTTTTGTCCAGGGAGCCGGTTTTTGCCCAGACTTCTGCAAGAAAATAACCCTCCTCCCTGTATTTTCGTTTGAGAGATTGAATTCCGTCATTTATGCGCTGGCCGGAGTAGACACTGCCCTCCTTAAATGGCAAAACTCCTATTAAATCGGTGGTATAGAGGTTGTCCACACCGCGGAAATTTATGGACCTCACCCGTGGCAGTTCTTCCAGGTCAAAATAAATGCGAATTTTTCCATCGGGCTGAGGGTCCACGCGCAGAACAACATTGGAAAAATAACCGGTATCGAAAAGTGTGATAATATCCTTGTTCAGGGCTTCTCTGGTCAAAGGCTGCCCTGTCTCCGTGAGAAGACGTGAGCGAAGATCTTCTCCAGAAACATTGATGGTACCGGTAAAAGATATGGATTCAACAACCTTGCCTATGTAATCGTTCTTTTCAGAGTAGAGAGGCAGCAGTGCAAGCTGCAATAGAAGGAACAGATAAAGGGCATTTCGACGAAACCACTTTGCTCTTAACAGCGAGGAAACTTCCTTTTGAATCCATTTAACCAAGCTCTTCTATCCCTTCCTGCTGATTTTCTCTGGTGAGAGTAAGTGTGCCTTCAGAAGCCCGGGGCCAGATTGGCATCATGACTTCTGAAGGCAGATTTTGAGGCAGGGGGAGCGGGAGCAATTGAAATTCCTGAACCATCCTGCACCGGAATTTTGCAGAAATATCCAGGTTTCTATTAATTCAGGCCACGGCAACAGGGGATTTTTCACCGTTTCTCAGAAGCTCCTTCGCATGCTCAATGACGGCTGCACCGGAAGCCTCGCCACCCAGCATACGTGCCAGCTCTTTGAGCCTCTGTTCACCGTGCAATCGCTGCAGATGGGTTACGGTACGACCTGCCCGGAGCTGTTTGAAAATACGGAAGTGCAGATCAGCGTTTCCTGCAATCTGATGCAGGTGAGTCACCACGAGAACCTGACTCCTCCCGGAAATCGCTTTGAGGCGGCTTGCGATGGCATGTGCTACTTCTCCTCCCACGCCCGAATCCACCTCATCGAAAATGACGGTTCCTACAGGGTGGCCTTCCATAATGATAGACTTGAGTGCCAGCATGATTCTGGATAATTCACCTCCACTGGCTACCCGACGAAGAGGCTGTAGGCGCTCTCCCTGGTTGGCACATAGCAAAAACTCCACAGAATCCATGCCTTTTTCTGTGATTCGGTAGCGCTCGCCCACACCGTTGGCAGGCGTAGCAATCGTGACACCGTTTTCACCCCTATCAGAGACCACATCGCTCAAATTATGAACTGGATCGCCCTCCAGTTCATTGGTTAAAGAGATGGTAATGCGAGCTCCTGACATACCCAGTTCTGCCAGTTCATAAGCCAGACGATCTTCCAGAAGAGAAACAACTCCTCTTCTACGGTGAGAAAGCTCTCTCGATTTTTGCAGGAGCTCCTCATAGATCACTTCCATTTCCGAAAGAAGGAGCCGGGCCTCTTCATCACTCATCTCTATTGTCCGGAGCTCTCGTTGAAAATCAGCCTGCAACTCCAGAACGGAACGGGCATTGCCACCATATTTCTTGAAAAGCTTACGGTAACCGGCAATGCGATCTTCCAGATCTTCCAGTTGCTCCGGAGAAAATTGGAGCCGCTCCCTCTCGCTCCGCATGGTGTCGGCCACCAGTTCCAGTCGACAGGTGGCTTCTCGTATATCCTCCAATCGTTCATTGAGCGCAGGGTGCAGCTGACCGTGATTCTCCAGAAGCACTTCCACATTGCCCAGCCGATCCAGAATACTGCCTTCCTCCTCACGCAAATGCGAATAGGCTGTCATCAGATCACGAAAAAGCTTTCCACTGTTTTGAAATATGGCCCGGAGCTGCTCAATCTCCTCATATTCGCTCTCGCGGGGAGCAAAGTCATCGATTTCCCCGAGTGCGTAATGGAGATAATCGAGTCGCCGCTGTTTTTCTCCTTCTTCCAGAGTAACCGAGCGCAATCGTTTTTTCAACTGTGTATACTTCTGGTACAGTTCACTGACCCGATTGCGTAGAGGGAGCAGATCGCCAAAAAGATCCAGACTTTCCAGGTGAGACTCCGGATCCAGCAAGCGTTGATTCTCATGCTGGCCATGAATCTCGATGAGATGCGATGAGATATCCCTGAGCATTTGCAGTCGAACAGGTTTGCCATTGACATAGGCTCGACTGCGGCCATCCAGAGAGATTTCCCGCTTTAAAATAAGGAAGTCTTCCCCTCCCTGCTCCCGCAACTCAGCTTCCTGACGCAGTTCCGGGTTGGAGGTGATATCAAAGGTAGCCTCAACCATGGCGCGGGAAGCACCGTTTCTGACCACCCCCGATCCCATTCGTCCACCCATAACCGCTTCAAGAGATTGGAGCAAAAGTGATTTACCCGCCCCGGTTTCACCGGTAATGATATGGAGACCCTGCCCTGCGCGCATGCGCAGATCCTCGATAATTCCAAAATTTTCGATTTTTAGATCCAGCAACATACCCCCATATTATTGCTATTCATTTGTATGGCAATCATTTTTTAAGATTCTGGCTTCCTGAGACAAATTTCTATGGGTAATAGAACGTCAGGAATATGAAATTTTGCTCTTCCAGAGGCTTTTTCCATGCGGGATAGCTTAAGCAAGGAAATTGCAGCCATACAATGTTTAGCAAAACTATCTTGCGTTTACCATTGGCAGATTTGCAACCTGCCTGTTAATCGATGCGTACAGAGCTCTGGCCCTCAGACCCGCGCAGGTGGCTATACTGTTAATATCCGGTGGAAATTTTTCACGTTCACTCCGGTCTATGTCATGAGGCCGGCATTTAAAATGGTTTCCCATTCTACCCGCTCTCTTTTTTTTAAACCTGTATGAGCTATGAAGAGTCTTACAGACGTATGCACATGAACCAGGCCCCTGTAACAAAATTCCTTGTCTTTTTCAATGTTGGAATCCACTTAATACGACTCCTCTATGTACCGTTGGATCCCACATCGTGGGACTGGATTATGCTGGAGTTCGGGATTATACCGAAGGCATTCTGGGCAGGTGCAGTATGGCAGCCGCTGACAGCCATGTTTTTGCATGCGAACTTCATACATATTCTTGCAAACATGGTTTCCCTGTGGAGTATCGGGCAGGGGCTGGAGCGCATGATCGGATCCAGAAAATTCGCGTGGCTCTATTTTGTATCCGGTTTCATGAGTTCTCTATTTGTCTTGATTTTTCAATATAACGTCATGAATCCCACTCTGGGCGCCTCCGGAGCCATTGTCGGATTGCTGGGAGCGCTGGGAATTTTTTTCCCAAAAATGATGTTGCAGGTCTTCCTTTTCCCTATGCGAGCATGGACTGCGGTCGTTCTATTCGGACTTATCTCACTGGGATTCATTCTCTATGATCAGATCACAGGTTCTACATCGGTCTTTTCTCATTTTGGTCACCTGGGCGGGCTTGTGGGTGGAATTCTCTATGCAAAAATAGTCTTCAAACTCCCCTTTCCCGGGCGCACATCAGGAACGGCCAGCAGACCTGAGGTTCAGGTCGATCGAAAAGACACTTATATGGATGAAGAACTACAAAAACTGATGCGTCAAGTATACGGGTCGCAGAAAAGAGAAGAAGAGGAAGGAAGAACTTCAGAAGATACCCATGAGCCATTCAATACTCCGATTCGCGAAGAGCCACGCAAACCGGGAAGTCATAACGTGAATATCGTTATTAAAGACGGAAAAATCTTTTTCAAAAGAGACTGAGAAATTGCCTGCACTCATCCAGAGCCAGAGTTTCCCGGGACAAGGCGTCTCTACTTCCTTTCTACAAAAAAGGTGCGCAACATACCCTTCCCTTTCACCTGGATCATCCCTCGATCCAGAAATAAATAACGATCTCTCCACTGTCGGGAAACCTCCTGAGTGCAGTGGATCTTTCCAGCCTCCCCGTGAGATTCCATCCGTGAGGCGGTGTTCACGGTATCTCCCCATAGATCATAAAGAAAACGTTTCTCACCTATGACACCCGCCACTACATCACCGGCGTGAATTCCAATGCGAAACTGGAGATCCTGATCCAGCCCGACCTTTCGGTTGAGTTCCGGAATCTGATCCAGAAGGGAGAGGGCAAAATCCAGCACATGGTAACCTTCGTTCTCCATGCACGCTGCCATATAGCAGTCGCCAATGGTTTTTATTTTCTCCAGCTGATAGTGATCGGCCAGACGATCCATCTCGGAAAAAACGACTCCCAGCATATCCACTACTTTCTCGGCTTCATAACGTCCCGCCAGTTCCGTAAATCCCACCAGATCGGCGAAAAGTATGGTGACGCCTCTTTTTCGTTCGGCAATGCGTGTTTCTCCTAATTTGATGCGAACCGCGATCTCCTGGGGCAATACATTTTTCAACAGTTGATCTGATTTGTGGCGCTCCTTCTGCACCAGTTGATAGGTCTCTTCCAGATCCTGATTGAGAGATTCGATCTTTCTAATCTTAGTTTGCAGATCTGCGGACGTTTTTGTCAGTAGCGACGATTTGGTGTGGTGATGGTGGGCCAGACGATCCGAAGTTCCAATGACATCCTTATATTCGTCCTTGATGGTTTGAAATTCGTTCAGGATTTCCATTAACTCTACGCGGGAAATGCTTTTCGCCATTTTCAGCGTTCCTATTTTCTCATCAAAATTTTCCAGATGTTGAAGGCGATACTCACGCGTTGTTATGAAATTCTTCCCGTATCCGTTCACATGGACAGGACTCTCCTTATCATACATGAGGAAAAGTGAATAGGTTGCTGCATGAAAATCGCAGCCACTTCCTTTCAGTTCCCCGATTTCTCCATAAGAAAAAACACCCGTCACCGGAATCCCCCAGAGCTGGCACGCCGTCTGTATTTCGCGCTCCACTTCGTCCCCCAGTGCATGGTGGCGAACAGCACAATGAAAAAGGATTCCCGCATGGGCCTTTGAACTGATTTCATGAAAGCTCTCCAGCTCCCGGATGGTCGCATCCACTACCGACGCACCTGGAGGAGAAGAGAGATACACTGTGCTATCCTGAGGGACATTTCCGTTGAAAACCAGCGAGCCATCCTCATGAATTGCGATGATAGCACGAAGCACCCGGGTTCCGTTTTTGCGTATTACCTGCAATGGGAACTCCAGTGCGGTGGCCAGATCTTTCTGCCCCTCAATCCCCGCATACTCGCGATAAAGCTGGAGAGCCGATCTGCCATCGATTTCATATACACGGTTCCCTTCGCTTCGTGTAACGATGTGGGAATCACCGATCTCTTTCCAGCCATGGATGGCCACACCATGCGCTTCGATACGATCCAGGTCCAGCACACAAGCGATCACTCCCTCCTGGCAAAGCTCCCGTCCGTCAAAAACGGCTGTTCCCTGGAATTCCATATCATCGGCGGCAAAGGCACCGTAGATGGGAACTTTGAATGGGAAACTCGACTCAAGTCCATGGACCAGCGCATCTCCGTCTGCACGCAGACCTGCTGACATAAGAAAGAGCGCTGGATGGGGGAACTCTTGCATGGCCCAGTGAGCGATTTCACCGGCCACTCTGTGCGAATCACCATCGGGCGTGGCAAAGAGTCTTACTTTAAAGTGACCCTCAGGCATATCCAGTAGAAGGCCAGCAATGGACGAATGGGATATGGAGGGCCCTTCGCTGGCGGTGAGAATTTCACCCCCGGAGCTTGCTCCGAAAATTTCGAAGGGGTAATTGTCTAAAACAGGAGTCCACTCTGCCAGATGAGTATGCACCGATGCGAAGAGAATACAGAGGTTGACTGTGGGGTTTTCTTGATAAATTTGATCCAGGGTGGCTCTCAATTCAGCAGCATTTTTTGCTCTAAATCCAATGGCTTTCATACCTGCATAGATACTGCCTTTTCCCATTGCAGACTGTAACCGAAGTCACAGATTACGAATATCAAAAATATCTTCCCGTTTTTTACCTTTCGAAATAGGGAGGTAGTTCCATAGGGCGAAGAATTCCATCCTGCAATGTCAGCTGGATCTGATTGATATTTCGCCTGGCCCGGGTCTTCTGTTCGCTTGTTCCTCGAATGAGAATCGAATGGTAGAACCCCAGGGCTGCCTCGAAGTCGCGATCCCGGCCTGCAAGATAGGCCAGACGTTCCAGAGTTTCAGCACCATTCATAGCAGTTAACCCGGCCTCTATCAATGAGTGCTCCCTCTCTCTCTCCGGTAGCTCCATTCTCAATAGCTCAAAGTACTGCCGCTGTAGATCTGGCTTCTCTTCGCTCAAGAGCGCTTTTTTAATTTCATTAATCTTTTTCTTAAGCTCATTCACGCGATCTTTAGCCTCTATGCCCCTCTGCTGTAGCGCTCTGTATTCGTTCAATGCGCCATTTAAATAGGCAACCTCTTCCTTCTGATGCTGGGTCCGTCTCTCTATAGTTGCCAGGCTGCGCAACGCATGAAAACGCTGGCCTCGTAGCGTGCAGATCTCCTCCACCGGAAGCGTTGGCTCCACATTCCGATTCTCTTGTTCCCAGCGGGAGTAGAGCTCCATGGCCCGTTCCAGCTTGCCTGTCTTATTCAGATAAATATCCGCCATCTTCAAGGGAACGGGTGAATTCATTCCCCGGGGATCCAGTTCCAGATATTTCTCATAATGCTCCGTGGAGAGAACGTAGCGATCTGTAATGGCGTACAATCCGCCCAGGTGAAGGTGAGCAAGGATCCTCTTTTTCTCGATGTCGGGCTTTTGACTCTTTTCCGCAAGTCGCAACAGTCGCTCTTCCAGATCAATGGCCCTCTCGTATTTCCCCCCATGGCGGAGTTCGTCAGAAAGAAGCTCGATAAATTCCAGTTTATAGGGATCCACCTTGCGTGCCATCTCCAGAAATTGCATATACCCGTTGAAGTTGCGAAAAGCACTGCGATCGATATCGGAATAGACAGTCCTATCTTCAAAAGGGGCACGCTTTTCACGCTGTCGTATCTCGCGTTTCACAGCCAATTCCGTATGTTTAGTCAGAACAGCCACCCGATAAATGGTATCGCCTATCCTATCTCGCTCACGCTGGATATAGTTTGCATAGGGGCCTGTATAAATTGCATTGATCTGCGCAATGGAGTCTTTCATTTTAGTCTCCATTTCTACCAGACGTGCCTTTGCTTCTGAACGCTTATCCTCCCCGGTCCGTACATAAAGAGAGTCTGCCACTGCAGGCCCCTTGATAGCCTCTTCATATTGTAGACGAAGCGCGAAATAGTCCGCAATCACCTTTGCGGCTCTCTCTCCCTCGCTTCTTAATTGTGGATCCTCCTCCTGGGGAAGCCGTCCCGGATCAGCAAAAGAGTGAACCATCACCAGGGAACGCTTTAAAGGATCTTTTTCATCCAACGCGTCGTAGGGATCAACAACCGTATATCGTAAAGATTCTCGCAGTTGAGCAAGAGCCTCTCCTGGGTCATCCAGTGAATCGTAAAGAATGCCCAGAGCTCGATGAATGCGAAAGAGCAGGGGATCATCTCCCAGATACTGACTCACGCCCGGAAGACTTAAGCGCGCCTTAGTAAAGAGGCGCAGGGAGTTGACATCCAGTTCGTTGGTCACAAGAGGATTCTCTCTTCTCTCGTAGTAGGTACGCTTCCCATCAAGAAACTGAAAGTCATAGGCATCCAGGTTTTTTTCAAGATCTGAGCGCATGGATTGGAGAGCCTTTAGATCGTTCCGTGCAATGGCCTGATCAGCTCGATCCAGAAGAGCTCCATCCAGAATCGCCTGAGGGGGTTTATAAAGGGCATCGGGGACTGCATGGCGTGTTTGAGCCCATACTCCGGGCATCGGGTAAACAAGGAACAGGGAGAGAAAAAACCACTCTACCAATAGGGATTGAAGCGCCAATTTTTTCATTCGGAGAAACCTTTCATACCTCTTCAAATATCGGCAATTTTGAAGAAACTGCAAGTTGCACACCCCTGCCAGATCTTCTTCATGGATTCCCATTTCTTCATCTATCGAACCCTGAAAGGGAAATATCTGGAAAAACTGTCCATAAAACTGTCCAGAAAACCGTCCAGAAAACCTAAAAATTGCCGAAAAACTATTGAAATATGACACTGAATAGGATATACTATCATCATAGAGAACTGTCCAAAAATGACACTCCTTCTCCATGAAATATCACCCCTTTCCCCGGAAGATCGAGTTTCCGGCCATCTTCATGAACTGGCAGCGGAGCTTCTCAAAACAGGGAGCGAAACCAGGCTCTATGGACCGATCCCAGGAATCCTGCGCCCACAGCTTCGATTTATGAACTCCTACTATACCAATCGAATTGAGGGCCAGCATACCCGTCCCAGAGATATGGAACGCGCCTTTTTGAAAGAGATAGATAGAGATGAAAAGGTTGCAAAACTTCAAAGGCTTGCCATAGCCCATCTTCAAACCGAGGAGGAGATGGAGTCCGACTTTGAAAATATCACCATAAAAGAACTCTACTCGCCCGGTATGATCTGCGAAATTCATCGGAGACTCTATGATAAATTACCCGAAATAGACCGGATCACGGAAGAAAAAGACACCATCGTTCCCGGTGTATTTCGAAATCGAGAGGTGAGCGTAGGACGTCATCCCGCCCCTGCTTATCAAGATGTGCCGGAGCTTATGGAGCAGTGGCGAAATGCATATGAAGATTTGCCCTCCGGTGAAAAGAGCTTGATCGGCATTGCCGCAGCCCACCACAGGCTTGCCTGGATCCACCCGTTTCGCGACGGAAACGGCCGTGTAGCCAGGCTCCACTCCCATCTTCTTTTGCATGCCTCAGGAGTCACCAATGGGCTCTGGTCCGTGATGCGTGGTATGGCAAGAAAGCGAGATGATTACTACAGAGCTCTGGACCAGGCTGATTCACCACGTAAAGGAGATCTGGATGGACGGGGTAACCTATCGCAAGAAGAACTGGTAAATTTCATAGAGTTTTTTCTGAAAACCTGCATTGATCAGGCGCGTTTTATGAAAGAGATGCTGCGCATCGATCGCCTGAAAGCAGGCCTGCTGGAACTACTCTTACATCTGCAGGCCCATCCCTGGCAAATTGGATCGGAGAAATCCTATATCAACGTGGAAGCTCTGGAAGTCCTGCACTACACTGCCATTACCGGTAGCGTAGAGCGTGGAAAGTTCATCGCCATGACGGGCCTGGGTGGACGAAGTGGTCGACGCATGCTCGCTACGTTACTTGATTACGGAGTATTGAAATCCGCCAGCCATAAAGCACCTGTGGAGTTCCATGTACCCATGAAGTCGCTGAGGTTCCTGTTTCCAAAACTCTGGCCCGAGGCCGAAGCAGACTTTGATTGAGGCAGGTATCCACAGATTTCGCAAAGCCACACAGATTGAGAAGACAGGGACTGAACAGGATGGGAAGGATGTAACCGCAAGAGATATGGATGGTATTTTAAACAAATACATCGATAACCCCATCTTCCCTATCATTCCCATCCTGTAGATTTCTCCGCAGGAATCGGCGGCTATCTGCGGAATTGCGGAAAACTATCGATGAGAGAAAGATTTCATGTCAGAGTTAAACGCAAAGAGGTGCTCCATTGAATATGCCGGGTTTCCAGAAAAGTAAAGCAAGCATCAACCTGCTATTTGTAATCATCCTTCCCTCCTGCAACTGGATGAACGATGCTGATTCAAAGACTACAGATCAATGGAGTCGCGATCTTCAGACCAGAGAGGAGAGGATTCGATTTGTCGAAAAATACATTCGCGCACCCTCACAAATACTCGATACAGAATTTCATATCATCTATCATGACAACTCTACAGGGATGGTACCAGGCCCGTCGGACTGGAGGATAGTTGCCGCTTTCAAAGTAAATCCCCAGGATGCAGGAAAATGGAGAGAGGGCTTTGTTAAAACGGATGGCAAAGATGCGGACCCGGGCCTATGGAGAGATGTGTTTCCGTCTGACAACTTCTGGGAAGCAAGTTCCAGACCTGAGTTTTATCGAAGAGAGAATGCAATGGTCTATGTGGTGATTTATCAAAAAGAAGGGATTGTTTTGAAATATATGACGTCGGAGTACTGATGGCATCAGAGGTCAGTCTCATCAGGGACGCTCACCTTGTGCCCGGCAATGAACAAAATAGCCTCTCCTACGGCTATTTGCGAACAATTGCGCGTCCCGAAGTTGATAAAAGAGTGATTTGACTCCGGGTTTTGTTCTCTGGAGAAGAGGAGTGCCTTACATTCAATTCCTGCTTCTGTCAAGATTTTTGCAAAATCTTTTGTTTGATCAAATAATATATCAGGTTCGCCAGCACATAAGAAGAATGGGGGAAGTTTTGCACTTACATGTTTCGCTGGAGATGCATCTTGCATAACTGCGATATCCGGCCCGGGACCGATAAAATATTTTAAAGCGCTTTTGACGACTTTATGGTTTATATTCCAGGCAGTTTTCAGATCATAGATTCCATAGAACAACAGAATCCCTTTTATATTTTCAGGCACAAGCGATGGTTGAACATTTTCGTTTTGCCAGGGCTCCTGTTTGCCTGCACAGAACCTGGCAGCGAACAGACTCGCCAGATGGGCACCTGCAGAATCTCCGGCAATATATACTTTTGATAAATCACCGCCGTATTGTCCGGCGTATTTCATCCCGGACTGAATCGCGCTTGATACATCCTTCAATGGCTCAGGAAATTGATTTTCCGGGGATAAGCGGTAGTTCACATTGAAGACAAGCATTCCACTGCTGGCAAATTTATGGCAGATCCAATGAAAGTTTGATTTATCACCTGAAATCCAGCCACCACCATGGAAATAGAACAATACGGGAAATGGACCCGGACCCACGGGAACAATGATATCAAATACCTGTTTCGAATCGTCTCCGTATGAAATGTTTTCGATTACTTTTTCAACTTTTTCTAAGTTTTTATTAAATACGGTTTTTCGAAGAATCCATTCAAGAGTTCCCATCAAAAAACGAATCACATGGTGCATACTAACACTCCTGAGTAGATTGCATGTCACTTTTCTTTCAGCTCAGGAGCAATGAAAGTGATGCTGGTGGACCAGACGAATGGCACCGGCTTCCCATTGAGGCGGTACAGGTCACTCAAAATGCGGGCTCTATTGAGAATAAGCGATCTAGCCAATGAAAGGAACCGCCCGGAATAGGGCGTATGCTTGCCATCTTTGCCACATATCCTGCGTGATCGAACATCAATGATCTTTCCTGAAATATCTACAAAAACATCTGTGAGAACGCGTACTGGCGGCAACTGCTTTGCAACCAGATCCGCTGGATAATCTCCCGGCGTGATATCCACAGACCACCGAAGTATGTACCTCTGGCTAATATCCAGCGCGGGATCAACCCATTGATGGATGGGCATACCGCTTACCATCTGATCGAGATTCACTACATCCTGGCATTGGATACTTGAAACACGCTCTGGATTTCCCGGCGATTTGCAGGATGAAAGTAATGGTCTAGCATATCCAAAAATATCACCGGAAAAAACTTTTGCGCCTTTATCCTCATATATCACCATTTCAGCGTTGGGGATGATTTCAAACTCCAGCCTGCGCCGAAAAATTCCCGAGTCGAGAATATGTGATCCGACATTTGTCATAGCAAATGCGTCAGCACGATCTCCTCCATGCATCTCTATCCGACAATATTTTTGCACGGATTTTACCAGACATCTCCCATCAGATAGTTCACCATCCCAGTAGTCCCGGTTTTGCTCTCGCAATTCGTCAATGGCATGCCTTATGCGAACACTCTCTTCATAATCTCTTATGTAAAAATTCACACAGACATCTGACTCGCTGATCAGTGCAAAGCGAAAGGGCACTTCCGATGGCTCGATTCCTTGCATGACTGACGATGCACATCCGCAAAAGGTTGAAGCAGACAGAAGCATGATAATAGCCACAATCGTTCGAGTAAACATGTTCGCAAAATTTTTCATAGGAATACTTTTTTTAGACTAAAATCGCAACCATTTTTTTACACTTAGAGTATGTCCCAAAACAGGCTCTTAGAAAACTTTCACTGGTTTCGTCTACAACACAATGGGCTTTTGCTGCCCGGGAGGGGCGGCCACCTGAACGATTTCATAGACATCGAGCAACGTATGGAAATGAAAATTCAACATACACGGCGCATAACCCTTACTTTCTCAGAAATGCTATATATATCAGAGCAAAACGAATCCATGTTTTCATCCCGGATAAAGATAATAGCATCGATTCGGTACATGCACATCTACAGTCTACTGAAAAAAAATCGGTTGATTTTTAAAACATGAAAAAGACAACAGATTTATCATTCAGCACATCTATTGGAATTGATGCGCCAGGACCAGCTTCCATGAACATCAGAGTATTTCGTACGCAAGATCAAGAACAGGTAGTTCTACTCTGGAAAGCCTGCAGCCTCATTTCTACGCTCAACAACCCTATTCAAGATATTCAAAGAAAACTCAAGGTTGATCCAGAGCTTTTTCTGGTTGGAGAAATAGATAGCCAGATCATCGCGTCGGTCATGGGTGGTTATGAAGGCCACAGGGGCTGGATCAACTACCTTGCGGTTCATCCCGACTATCGCTGCAAAGGATACGGCTTTCAAGTCATGCAGCACGTGGAAGGGCTACTCAAGGCAAAGGGTTGTCCAAAAATCAATCTCCAGGTAAGAGCAACCAATTCAGAAGTTATTGCGTTTTACAAAAAAATCGGCTTCTCGGATGACAGAGTGATCAGCCTGGGAAAGAGACTTACGAATGATGAGCCGTTTTCTATGTAGCACAATTTGGAGGCTCAGCTCACAGGGAGAATCCATTCACGAATGATAGGCGATACATTAGTGAAATCGCTGAATCGTATCCAGTGAGGCTTCACGGCGATGTAGACGATTTGAGACCACTTTTTTCGCTCTTTGCCATCCGGGAATTGTTCAAAATATATTTTCTTATAGAATGGTAAATCTTCTTGTTGTATCTCCCGCCCTACTCCTTCCAGCTGCATTGTCGTCTCATTCTCCCAGCCGATGACCAACGCCACGTTTGGATTTGCTAAAATATTTCGGTATTTTCTCGAAGTTTTTTCGGTATCGAGTATGATTTCCAAATCAGCGGTAACGGCAATCGCCACAAGTGCAGCCTGAGGCGCCATGCCGGCATGGACAGTGGCCTCTACGCCATATCTCTTGCTGTGAATAAAGTCGAAGAGCATTTTTTTTTCGGATTCATTCATCTAATATAAATACGTGTCTATCCTCAAAAAGCCGGTGAAATTTTATCAGACTGAAGTCCCCTGTCCATCGTTCTATAATGGGTAGATGTGTAAAAGTGTAATCCATTGGATCTGATTCCAGACTGGCCACAGGAACTGGACCATTCGTATAGCCACAGTAAACAGGCGTAACGACCCTTTTACTGGCTTCAAGAGCAAAAGCAAAATAACTGGAAAAACCTCTTCTCATTTCCCGCCCTCTTCCAATCAAGGCTTCGGCTCCTGTCGGGCCTACTTGCTTCGTTTTTTCTTGCTCAGGAAAGCATCCAGCTCTTCCGGCGTTGCAAAGAGGTGTTGATGATCTTTTCCGGTGCGGGAACAGCCATCTGCGCTGTAAGCCCTGCAAATGTCCGGCCTTGATTCGTACACCTTGCACATTCCATCAGTACCCAGACGATCACAAGGGGTCTTGAAAAGAAGTTGCCAGCTCTCATCGTTGTCTATAAAGATTTCGACATTTCGATGGAGTAAATACCAGCGATACTCATCGCGAGCCCGGCTTGATTTGGGAAAATCAAGCTCTATGGTCACGTAGTTGCAACATCCGTGGCAGGCAACGCAAATCTGACTTTCTGTCATATTTCGTTCATCTTCAAAATGGGGGAAACGTAGATTGATCTCACGGGCATCGAAGGGAGTTCTGCCGGCCGGAATTAAAAAGCCATGACGGTTTTCCACAAGTTGAGCCCCTTGCTGGAAACGATTGGCCATAAATGTAAATAAATTATAAAATTGTCTATATATCGTTTTTTTCATTTTATGGTTATCCTGTCCAAAATACACATTCTCCGTTCAGCTTGTATATGATAATTATTGCAAGCTATCCATTCCAGTTTCAACATCCTTGCACCTGCGGGTAAAGTAGCTATAACAACCCTCCGAACTCACTCTTTAGATAGCTTCTACATAAATCGGCTCCCTTTCCAGTTGAATACCAAAAACCTCTTTTACTCCATGTTCAATGACCTTCGCCAGCGCCATTAACTCACCGCATTGCCCACTTTCGCTGACCAACGCAAGAGCATGATTACGCGAAATACGAGCACCGGAGGAAGAATAGCCTTTCGGGAAACCGCTCTTCTCGATCAGATAGGCAGCCGGTATTTTCCATTTTCCTGATCCAAGGGCAATCAATGGCATTCCCTTTTCAAGCCCGTGCGTACGCCATCTTTTCTGCAGCCAGTTGAGCTCTTCTTCGGAAAAAACAGGGTTGGTAAAAAAAGAGCCGGTGGAGTGAGAGTCGGGATCGCCCGGGTCCACCACCATTGACTTACGCCGGCGTACAGTCAAAACCGCCTGACGTACCGACATCAGACTATCCCGACTGACAGGCAACGTGGAGCAATTTTCTTCTATACCCAACTCCCGCAAAATATCTTTATAGTCCACCGAAAAAGAGGGGTGGTTCGGCAAGAAGAACTGAACTTTTACTATGATATATCGATTACGATCGATTTGTTTGAACCTGCTGGTACGGTAAGAGAATCCGCACTGATCTTGATCCATTGTAGTTTCTATCAAATCGTCACCTGATTTGAGATCCAGCAAAGTTAGAGAAGTCAGGTGAGTGGCAATTTCCGATCCGTAAGCGCCTGCGTTTTGAACCGGTGCTGCACCTACTGTTCCAGGAATACCGGAGAGCAACGCAAAGCCCGCCAGAGACCTATCCACACTCCATCGCACCAGATCGTCCAGCTCCACGCCTGCCCCCACAGTAAGACCAATGCCACCGGGCAAATCCTCCGGAACGATACCGGGCACAGCAATATGGCAGATCACACCCGGGTAGCCCCGGTCAGGAAAAATGACATTGCTACCCCCTCCCAGAACAAAGAGAGGAAGATTTTTTTTTCTGGCAAACATCACAGCATCTACGATCTCACCAGGTGAGACGCATGTAAGCCAGTAGCGGGCATTGCCCCCAACCCTGGCTGTTGTCTTTTCGCACAGGGGAATATTTTCAAGGATCTGCATGGTCAGGGCAAAAAATTATCGCATAACCTTTTGAGTGTTTTTCTGCTGAATCTCTTTTTTTGCTCGTTGCCATAGCTCTTCCTGACGCCGGGGATTCAGATCAGAGAGCTTTACAAATGCGCTAGCCGCGTAGTCTTCCATCAAACGGAATCGATGTTGAAACTTATCGGTAGCCCGATTCAGGGCGATATCTGGATCCACACCTAATTTTCGAGCAAGATTGATCACGGTAAATAAAATGTCGCCTACCTCATCTTCAACAGCCGGATCCGGTGCAGGGTCCTGATCTTCCGCCTTTTGATTGTTCCCGGCCCTGGCAACGGCCTCCTGCAACTCGGCAGACTCTTGTTCCAGTCGTTGAAATACCTCATCGCTGTGCTGCCAATCGAAGTTGACCTTTGCAGCTCGTTCCTGGCTTTTCAGTGCACGATGTAGAGTGGCACTATGACGTGCGACGCCATCCATCAAGGAAGGGTTCTTCGGCTTCTGGCCTTTTTCTTCATGCTTTATTTTTTCCCAATTTTGAAGAATCTCCTCAACGCCTTCCACTCGCACATCACCAAAAACGTGGGGATGTCGCCTTACAAGCTTGGCGGTAATATCCACGGCTATGTCGCTTAACTGAAACAACCCTTGCTCTTCTGCGAGGCGTGAATAGAAAAAAATTAAAAAAAGGAGATCGCCCAGCTCTTCCCGCAGATTGGTCATATCATTCTGGTCCACGGCTTCGATCACTTCGAAAGTCTCTTCCAGAAGATGCTCCCGCATGCTTCGAAAATTTTGTTGCCTGTCCCAGGGACACCCCTCAGGGGATCTGAGCACGGCAGTAATTTCTTTCAGTTTTTCGAGAGATTCCATGGGTGCCACCTTTGCCTTCCTGGTTGTGCACAAACTCCCTGCCCGCTGTATCCATGGAGTTCGCTGAGACCCACCGTAGAACAATGAGTTAAAGTGACATAAGACGGTTTCCCGGGTATTGCCGGTCGCCACCGATTAGAACGCAATCAAGTGATTTACGGATTACTTTTTTTTCCCTTTTAAATCCACAAGCATTTGCTGTCTTTTCAGGAACCGTTCTTTGCCATTGAGAGAGGCCCACTCCCTTTTTAGATCTCTGGAGCTGGCACCCCTGGCCAGGGAGTACTTATTGATCAATTTAGCGGTCTTCTCATTCATTTGGCACCACTCTTTAAGTGGGGACTGAGGAGTCAAATGGTTTTGTCTGGCAAGGATGTAGCCGGAGAAAAAAGCCAGGTTGCCCCGGGTAAGTAGCAAACTCCCACCGGGAGTTCCGGAGAGTGTTTATGCCTGTTTGAGATACACAGAAAAAACAGTCGCGTGGCTTGATGATGTGAACTCTATTTTGCCCCCCATACTGCGTTCGACAAT
>JBNLFC010000011.1:0-19304 GCA_050305335.1 Leptospirales bacterium | reverse complement strand
AGAGAACCCGATGCACATCTTGGTTTTGTCTTCATGAATTTTTCAATGGGACAGATCCTCTGCTTTGCTATGATCGCTGGAGCAGGGATTCTTTACGCCTACCTTTCTCGAAGGGAGCAGAGACTCCAGGGCTGACTTCCATAAAAAAAGAAGCTCCCGTATGCGAAGGTATTACGTGGCGGCGGGATGTGGCATCGGGCCAATCCCGTTCCGGCCCCCGGAACACATACAGGGAGGAAGAGTCAGCCTGGATGCTCATCAAGAAATAGCCAATGCATGACCATATCTATAACGATTTTAGAGCCATACTATTCGATATGGACGGAACGTTGATCGACGCCAGAAAACCGATCTGCGAAGCAACCACCCATGCTTTCCACACACTACGGCTTCCAGCACCAGATTGCCAGACAATCAGTCAAATGATCGGGCTTCCCCTGACGAATAGCTTCATCAATCTTGGTATGCCAGAGAATAGGATAGAAGAAGCTGTACAGCTCTACCGTGAGCTGTATAGAAAAACCGCGCTCATCCAGACTACCGCAATGGATGGAGCTACGGAAGCTCTTGCTCAAGCAGGAAAACTTGCACACATAGGGATTGTAACGACTAAAACATCCGGATACACCAGAGAAGTTCTTGAGCGATTGCACATGCTGCAATACGTTGAGACCATCGTGGGATTTGATGAAGTTCAAAATCCCAAGCCACATCAAGAACCGATTCTGCTGGCACTGCGTCGATTGGGTAAAGATCAATCCAATCAAACCAACGAATTCAGTCGTCACATCTGGATGGTGGGTGATACGGCTGCCGACATGGGTGCAGCACTGGGCGCTCAAATCAGTTTTGCTCGAGTGACCGGCTTTGGATTTCCTCTGGACACCAGAGTGTACCCATCGGAGTATTTTGTGGAAACAGATAACGTTCTGAGTGCCGTTACACAAATCAGCAAACGAATTCAATGAAAGTAACACTTCTCACAGGCGGAGGAAGCGGTAACGTTTTTCCCATGCTGGCGCTGGCCAGGGGATTAAAAGCATCCGGCTATGATGTCACACTGGCAGCCCCTCCACGATACTCAAGAATATCACAGTTAAACGGCATAGAATTTTTCTCCATAAGATTTCAATACCAGGAAATTCTGGAAAGTGAAGAAGGGCTTTCTCTTTTCTCGGGCAATCCTTTTAAAGACCATACACAGTGGAAAGCAATGATCGCTCCCATGATCCGACACTCTCTGGATGATAGCTGGGAAGCCTGCCGCGAAGCACGTATGCTGATCTATCACTCCTCCGCTATTGCCTCACCCCACATTGTGGAAAGATTGAACATACCTGGATTTCAGGTCACCGGATCACCTTTTGCGCTCCCTACACGCTCGTTTCCCCTCCCAGGCGTATGGAATCCAGACCGGGATGCAGGAGGAGCCTTAAACAGATGGAGCTATGCAATACCTTCCTTCAAGAAAAAGTTTTTTAAACTTCATATCAATGAGTGGCGCAAAGAGCGCCTATCGCTTCCCCCACTTGCCAGGGGAATATCTTCCGAAGGGCAACCCTGCAACATCTTACACCACTTCAGTACTGTCATGGTACCCCGACCACCCGACTGGCCTGAAAACGCAATCATCACCGGTTACTGGACCTCTACAGGCGAATATGGCTGGCGACCCGGTCGTGAGCTGCAAACTTTTCTGGAAAATGGGAATCCTCCTGTATATATAGGATTCGGCAGACTTTCCGGAAAAGAGCTCTCAGCCACTCTGTTTCTGGCAGCCCAGGCTATATCTCGCTCGGGTCAAAGAGGTATCATATCCGTAGAAGAGATAGCCGATATAGATCGATGGCAGTCCAGAATGCCGCAGAACGTAATAGTTGCGGGGTTCATTCCCCACCCATGGATCTTTCCTCGCACATCTATCCTGGTCCACCATGGAGGTGCATCGACCACTGCCACTGGAATTCGCGCCGCACGACCGACCATCGTCTGCGCAAAAGAGGGAGAAGGTTTTTTCTGGGGGAAAATGCTGCATTTACATGGTGCTTCACCACGGCCCGAAATGCTCTCGAATATTGATGGAAACCACCTCGGGCATATGATTCGAGAAGTATCCCTGAACCCCGACTATCGTATTGCTGCTACCAATCTAAGAGATCAACTGGCACTGGAAGATGGAGTGGCAACGGCTATTGCTCATATTTCCAGAAAAGCTGCAGAGTTTTACCATTCGGGCGTTCTTTAAATTCCGTTGACGCATATGGCCGCCCCCTGCGGCGAAATCTTGCAATTATAGCGGCGCACGAAGTGTATGGTCCACCGGTTCACCAGTCCCCCATTGCCCTCGTGGACGCCGTAGCGACACTCGGGACGCTGGCTATCATCGCCCGCTCGATGGGGTCCGGTGAGCGGGGTGAACGTTGTTTCTGGCGATGAGTTTATTGCAACACTGCGCCGCAAAGGGCGTCCTATGCGCAGACTTCCACAGTTTTAAAGGCCGCGAAGGTCCGCGCTCTGAAGCTGCCTGCCTTCGGCAGTCTCGCCGATCGCTGGCGGGGTGGTAGGTTTTACTCTCGACATACCTGTCCTGTGACTCATCTACGACTATGCCAGTTTTGAGTGTGAAAAAGCGTTATGCAACTCAACATATTTTCAAATTCCAGATGGGGCTTCTCTCTCGCAAGGAATGTCGAGTAATTCCTCGTTCCACCCTCTCGGACTGGCGCAAGAGAGATATGGCTGACATTATCGGTTTTGATCCCGATGAGATCTTTATGGTACATGCCTCCATGTTTCAGCAGGTCGCGAATCATCCGATGCTGATCAGCATGAACGAGGCTCTTTTGAAAGTCATTCAATTCTACTCTTCCATTTTAGAGAATGTGCGCGGGTATAAAAAGCTCTGGAAGAAGAGTCGTGAAACGATTGTGGCGTTGATTCAGGAAATTCAGCCGGAGGTAGGGCTGGAGAAGGCGTGTGAGTTCTTACATATTTCGTCTCAGAAATTCCATCGCTGGAAAAGAAGCGTGGGATGCCTCACTTCACGGAAAGGTCTCTGTCGCAAGCTCCATCCGAATCAATTGACCATGGCAGAAGAGAAGGTGATAGAAACCTATGTGAAAAAGGAGGAGCATCGCTATAAACATCTATCCGGGATCTATTACCGGATGATGAATGATGGAGCTGCTTTTATGGGTATTGATACCTTCCGGGAACATGCAAAGAAATTTCGAGAAGCGTATCCTGTGATTCGTAAACAGAAGCGTAAAATCGGGATTCGTGCTACGGCCCCTCTGAAGATTCTGCATATGGATACCACCATTGTGCGTACACTCGACGGGACAAAGATCTATATTCATTTCATTGTGGATAATTTTTCCCGGGTCATTCTGGGATGGAAGGCTGCCCTGGATGCTACGTCACTCAATCCTGCACAGAATCTTCTGGAGGTAAGTGAGAAGCATAATCTCTTCAGCAAAGAACTGGATCTTCTGTGCGATGATGGATCTGAGAACCAGGGAGAGGTGAGTGTTTTCCTTGCCAGAAACGATGTGTTGATCAAAAGATTGATTGCTCAAATTGATCTTCTGTTTTCCAATAGCATGGTAGAGGCTGCCAACAAGATCATGAAGTATCACCATCTTTTCCCGAGGAAGCCCCGAAATTATGAGCATGTGATCCAGATTCTTTCGGAGGCTGTGCCGGAATACAATAACGGGTATCTCTCTGAGTTTTATGGCTTGACTCGAAATGATGTGCTGGCAGGAAAGATTCCCGATCGTCACCTATTTGCAGAGCGGATTCGTATGGCAAAAGAGGCCAGACCTTCGGTGAATCGGGTGGAGTTGTGCGGGGTCTGTTGATTTTCAGGGTTGAAATGGAGGTTTTAAGCCTTCGGTCCCCTGGCTGGCGGTGATTTTTTTAAGTTCTCTTAACGTATTGGCAGGAGTGACACGTGTCTGGCAAGCGTCCGGATTTCCGAACGCTTATGTGTCATTTTCACGGCGAGGGGTGGAGTGCGTCTACCGCCAGCAGCGATGCAGATACTACTATAGCTGGAGAGGAAGCTTACAGTAATTTCGGGTATTCCGTTGGTCTTTGAGGAAGTAATCAGCCATTCATTTTCACGGCACAATCTCCCTGACAGCACTCCGTGGTAGCAGTCGAATGGTGCCGTCGGCCTCTTCCAGGCAGATCCGGTTGCCGGCTGTGACTACGCGACCTTTGAATGTGATTCCATTTTTCAGTCGTATTCGATAGTTGCTCTCTGCTCCGCTGAAGTCGCAACGGTCTATGGGCGTGCTTCTGGAAATGGCGGCTGCGTTGTTCAAGAGATTGCGCATGCTTGTTTCAGGCAGCTCTTCCAGGCGGTTTTCGATTGAGTTGGCTATGAGTCGCTGGCCTTTGTGGAGGAGAATTTTCCCTTTTCCCGGATTGTTTTTCAACTCTACCTGAACATTTCCTTTGGCCACGGACAACTGATCTCTTGTGATGGTGACAGTGAGGCTGGCAGTAGCTCCGTTGAGACGATATACGCCACGATCGCTTCTCCATCTTAAGGATGAGTGGCGGGATGGCGAATAGGCCTCCACCCGTCCATAGAATATCCGGACCTCTCGAGCGCATGGATCGGCTTCGGCCAGGGCAGGGCCATATATGCGATGACGCACTCCACTTTCGCGGGTGCTGGGTACAAGGGAAAGGCTTTCGCCCTCCTGTAAATGGATCTGCGGTGGAAGTTCGCAGCCTTCCATATACGAGGAGATATTCTGCCTGTAAAAGAAATCCATCAGCACAAGCGTAGCCACTGCGATCAGGCCCCCGATCAGGAGCTGCTCCCCCCGCAATGGGTACATCAGGAGCTGCCAGAGCTTTTTAATTCCTTCCCTCATAGCCAATCACATCCATAAAGGCGCTGACGGAGAACACTGCCTTGCCTCTTCCAGGCTCTCCATACCCCGGAGGAGAGGGGAGTTTGTGGTGTTCAAAGGTGGCCTTCCATACGGCCAGAAGTTCGGTGAAATATTCCAGCGGAGGAGGCTCCTGATACCCCAGCTCCGAATGGGGTTCAGGGCACCAGGCTGTGAAGCGAGGCAATACTCCATGGCTCATGAAGTGATCCAGACCTCTGGATGTGGAGTCTATGGCCCCGGATACCTTTTCATAACCGTAAGGTTTTGCAAGTTCTACTCCTCCCACAAAATTTGGTATTACATGGGAAGGGCCGAAGACGTCAACGGAATCTAGAATGCGTTTCATCCACTCGCTTCGACCAACGAAGCGTTCTTTGCCAGGACAGATTTTCGGAAAGAGTTTCTCATCCCAGATTTCGTAATTGGGATGGTAGACCCTGATCCCTGATTCGTATAGTTTTTTAACATCCTTTATGGGCCATGCCTGAGTGACCATTTTGCCCAACCAGCGACCGGGGAAGTTCTCTTCAATGGCACGGGCATACTCCAGATAGAAGTCCACTTCATTTTTGTTTTTCAAGGAAGCAACCACAGAACCACCGGTGATGGTGTAGACCTTTGCATCCTGGTATTCGGTATCGATCCAGGAGAGGACCTCCAGTATCTCCTCCAGTGATTTTACTCCGGTATAAGGGCGTCCTGCATCCCGCTGTTGTCTGTAGTTGTGATTGATATCGCAAAACGCACACTCTTCATCTTTCCCGAAATACTGGCAGTTGCGAAATACAGTCAGGTAGATCAGATATCCCCATTCGATGACAGGAGCAATCTCACCGGGTTTTTTGCCCTCTTTTGTAGTATGAGAATAGTATGTCGGGATGGGGGGGTATTCTACGCTGCCCAGGTCGGTGCCGTCCAGAAATAGATGGGGCACTCCATCTTGCAAAGAGACTCGATAGGGAGAGGCAGGAGAGATGCGAACTGAAATTACAGTGGGCAATAGCTGGAAGAGTCCTCCACTGAGGCGGATTTCTTCCGGTGCGCGAAAGCGAATTTTTTGATCCTGATCCTGGAGCGCTACATGATCGAATGAGAAGATGAAATAGTCTTTTTGTTTGTAGTCGCCGTTTTCTGATACGGCGTCCGGGTCAAAGCTGAGGCCCAGGCGAAGAATGTCTTGCTTGAGGATTGCTTCAAAGGGAATGGTACGGTAGCTTCGTTCCAGCCGTTCCAGATCGGAGAGTCTGGTGCGGATGGTGCGGTGTTCGTCTGCATGGGACGAAGGGGAAAAATGGGCCATGGGATCACTTCAATGGAATCAGTCCGGGGCCGCAAATGGATTTTATTTAGAAGAGGCTGGCTCCTGAAGAGGGGCTTTCATGGAGGAGCTCTCTCCAGCACGAACTTTGCTTACGATCATGCCGGCCTGATCCACAAGGACGGTGTAGTAGGGCGCTTTTCTGTCGGGCTTTTGATCAATGAATCTCCATTCCCCCCCTGGAACCTCTCCAATGAGTTTTCCCCTGGCTTCCAGCTGATCCAGGGAGGTAAGAGGTGATCGGCTTCGGTAGATCAAAAAGCGATGGTCCATGGCGACCGGACCTTCCAGTCGCCAGGAAAGTTCTACCCAGGCTCCTTTTTGTTTCACACTCAACTCCTTGATGTCGGGTTTGAATGTGATGTCCCTGGGGATGAATGGTCGCTTCGCTTTTGTGCCATCATCGGGGCGGTCTGCCCTGGATTTTTCGCTTTCCTCTTTTTTCGCATCCTGGCTTTCCCGATTCTTTTTTGCTTCCACATTTGCACCGGGATTTTGTGGGGGCACAGTAGAGTCTGGTTTGCCTGTATAGAGAACGGGTTCCAGGGTTACAGTTTTGCCTGAAACCAGCAAGCGGTGGCTTTCCACACCCGGGAGTCTGGGGATGGCACCATAATAGTTGTACCCCTTTTCCGGCGATCCATCGATATAAGAGTGGGCACCGGGCGGGAGCAGAGTGAGAAGATGCGCCTGGTTTAAGCTTTCTTTATTGGTAATAGGTTTTTCGGAGCGATAGATTGCATAACCATCCATGGGTGTGTCTATAGCATCCCAGATGATCTCAACGGATTGGTCTTTCCGAAGGTGAGCGTCAATGCGACGGGGCATAGGAAGAGGGGTTTCCTTTTTTTCCTCTTTCGGTTTTTTCCCATGGTAGGAGGCCGTGCTGCTGGCAGGCTTCAACTGCTGAAACTCCCTCTGGCGGTCGATGCTCATGTAAGTCACACCGTAATAGACCGCTCCTTCGGGGGGCGATGGGTCTACAAACTCGGTTTGCAGGTCTGTTATTGTTGCGATGAGCTCAGCCTGTTCAAAGGCCTCTATGGAATCCAGTGGCTGTTTCCCCCGGTATACATGATAGACACGAATATTTTTTTCCGGACCTATCCAGGAGAGGTGTACCTCTTTTCCCTTTCGCTCTGCCTGAAGGTATTTTACGTTGGGATAGAGCTCTTCTGCCGGGCTCTCTGTTTTTTCGCCAGGTAAGCCCTTCTCCTCCTCTGCGGCAGCGGGCACCGGACTCTCCTTTTCTTGTTTCTCTGTTACCTCTGGTTTTTTGCCACGGTCTTCCGCGGACTTTTGCTCTTTCTGCTCTGCGGGAGCTTTCTCTGGAATCGCTAACTTATTCACAAAGATACCCGTAACTGTGCGGTTCTCACCTGCAATGAGGGGGGTTTGATCACTCTTTCGTATCTCCTGCAGCGAGACCACCACATAGTAGTTTTCTCCATGGCCAGGATCCTCATCCAAAAACTCTTCTGTTCCAGGCGGCAAGCCCTGGGGAGTCAGGTTCCATGATTTTCGAAGGGCCTCTGCATTCTCTACAGGGTAGGGAGAGCGACCTACAAAAAGAGCCGATGCATTGGCTTTATCCACACGCCAGCGAAGGTGCACTCGAATTCCATCTTCACTCTCTTTTACAGCCCGGATGGAGTGAACCACAATGCCCGGAGTTTTCTCCTCGCTTCTGAGGAGGCCTGGAAAGAGAGCGAAAAATGAGAGAAGAATAAGGAAATGGCGGATCTGTTGAAAATTTCCTGATGTAAAGCCTGTTTTCATGGGGTTGATCAGCGGGGATTGGATTCATTCATGAATCCCATTTTGCACGTTGTCCATGCCATTTACATTCAGCTCTCCCCATTTCTCTATCGGCCCGCCCTGTTGCGAAATTCAGCTTTCTCCTGGCGATAAAAACGATTTCAGTCATTCACCGATCATTCACAAACACAACGCGATTCAACGCAGGGCCGCCAGTAAAAAAGTCATCAGCCCAGACCGATCCGGTCCCATCTTCATTCACGCATGTGCTGGTTGCTGCACCCACGGAGACCAGTCGTCCATTTCCGTAGGCAATCGAATTCTGCACCTGACTGCATCCTGTGCCAGAATAATCAGTCCAGGAGGTGCCTGATTCAGATTCGGAGTAGGCATCAGCTGTTCCTACAGCCATAAATTTTGAGCCAGTGTAAGTCACTCCATTGATGGCAGCAAGTCCTGGAGGCCCGGTGGCCACTGTCCATGTCCCTGGTGCACCCGATGTATAACCGACTTGATAGGCCGTACTCCCTCTTACGGCTATAAAAGTGTTTTCGCCAAAGGCTATATCATTAAAAGCACCAGCTCCTTGATCTTGGGCTGTCCATGTACTACCGTTGTATCCATAGCTGTCTGTGTTATTGCCACCTCCATCAACAGCATAGTAGAGCCCATTTCCTGCCGCAATGTCAGTCAGCGTCATATAGGTGGTGCCAGAGGGGAGATCCGGGTAGAGGTTGCTCCAGTGGATGCCATCTGAGGACTGGCGCGCAATGGAGTAGGCGGTCGCTGCAGTATCACATGCAGTGGTGGATGTGGGCTCACAAGCTATTGCAACAAATTTCCCATCATAAAAAACCACATCTGTGAAGTGGT
Organism: Leptospirales bacterium; assembly: GCA_050305335.1. Lineage (GTDB taxonomy): Bacteria > Spirochaetota > Leptospiria > Leptospirales > Leptonemataceae > JBNLFC01. The sequence continues at coordinate 10,442 of JBNLFC010000011.1, read as the reverse complement.
AATCTGTAAAAACCCCTAAATCATAGAGAGCCCCGCCCTCCACCTCTTGCCAGTCCAGCCCATCGGTAGAGTAGAGTAGGACGCCATTATTGCCTGCGATTACATAGGCGCCATTCCCATATGCAACTCCATTTAAAACGTAGTTGTCAGGATATGTTAGAGAGGGGCTCTCAATCTTACCGAATGTTTTGTTGATTCCATCTGTGGATTTCCAGATGAGTCCAGCTTCACCAACAGCGATGAAGCTACCAGTGCTGCTACTTCTGGCACTGATCAGAAGGTAGTAGTAGGCAGCCACCTCCATCTGGCAGGTGGGGTCCATGTTGGCACACTCCTCTTTTCTGCAGGATGTGAGTGCGCTCACTGCAAGGAGTGCAGATAGAAGTGCGATGGTGAAGAACGATCCAATAGGCAATGCGGTGGATTTGAGTGAAATAGTTGTGCGTTTCATAACAGACTCTCCCGGCTTTCTCTCCCTGAACTAAAAACGAAAAACTGCAACCAGATTCATGCTTCGATTTTCCCCGGGTAGCAGCGTAACTTTTACGCTGGTTTTTTTCGGGTGAAAGAAGAACACATCAAATTGGTTGATGGCCATCAGGGTGAGGATTGCCATATAACCATGATTCACATTTTTGATTCCAGTGGCGTAGTTGTCCCGGCTGCCCCTTATTTTATTGAGCTGAACCAGCATCATCGCATCGGCCAGGCTTCCGCGTGTGGAGGTCTGAAAAAAGGTGGTGGACATGAGGTTTGTAAAAAGCTCTTCGGAATCATTCTCATAAATTTTCTTTAATTGCTGTGACTCAATTTCAAACCGCAATTGGTTGACCCAGAGGAGTCCATACGCGAGGGAGTAGAGATACCCCCAGTTGTCCCGTTTTTGATAGAACTGCCCCCATCCGGGCCAGAGCGCTGATCTTACATGAGCACCGATTCTGGATGGCCCCTCGGGAGCTGTTGTGGCTGTGCCGGCAACCGGTTGGGAAGATTTCGCTTCCGTCGCATCCGCCTGCGTGGTGGGCTTTTTTTCCTCTTTTTTTTCTCCGGGAACGTCCTTTAGAGTGGAAGCTTTTTCATTCTGCTCCGGAGGAACCAGGTCGCCCAGTGTTTCGGCGGAGAGAGGTGAAAACAGCAGCGACAGGACCAGCAAAGGCAGAAGCGAAAAACCGGGAATGATTTTCCTCCTGCGGCCTGGCTGCCAGCTATTTCCATAAAGAGAGTGCATATGTATATATTTTACAATCGAACTCTCTGGATTGGAACCACTTTTTGAACGCATATACCGAAAAGAATCGGTAGCACTACTCTGAGACTGAATTGAAAAGAGTCGGAAAATAGAGCAGATGGAAGGTGAAAACCAGGTCTGTTGATTATTCAAACTCCGGTATGTCGCTTTTTTTGGGCCAATCTTTTTTTTCGCGGTTACTTCTTCGTTTTTTTGACCCCTCTCTTTTATGAAAAAACAGCAACGCGAAACTCATATTCCCGGGCCATATTACGGTCGTTCCACTCTGCTTATACCGGAGTACTATTTCAATCTCTACATCAAGAATAAACGGATTGGAAGGATCGGTATTACCTACTTTGTTCGAAATTTGCTAAATGATCCGAGGCGGGATTACAAACTGAGTTTTTTGAAGTCGAAAAAATGGAAGAAGCGATATCAGGAGGAGGGGCAGAGTTTGGTGCGGGTAAATTTTTATCCTCACGAGGATGATTGGGCACGGTTGTCCTTGCTTTCGAATGCGACGGGTTTTTCCCGCTGTTATATTTTTGTTTACCTGATGCTACTCTACCTTGGAGTGATGCATCTGGATGATGGAGGAACTCCTCCAAGGCTCAGACAAGAGAAATGGAATCCAATCACATTATGTTCCATAATGCTAGATTCCAGATTCAGAAAACTAACCAGGATACTACAAACATAAACCCCACAACCCCGTAAACCAGACTCAAAACCATCCTCAGTTGGAAGGCGGAAGAAAACCTTCCGCCTGTCGTGCAATTCAATTACCCGCCATTATAGACTTTTCGACCGTGGAGCGGTTGAACGGGTCGAACACTTACCGGAAAAAGCTTATGAAAGGCCTCGATCTGCTCCGGTGAAACGTCTACTCGCTGAGCCAGAACATACCACTCAACTCCTTCGCTGCAGGGAGGTGTAGTGAGTGAACCGGTGTAGTGGTAGTAGTTCTTCTCAGCAGGGAGCAGATCCTTCAGTGTAAGAGTTGTACCGCTATCCTGGAACTCTTTGCCTGCTTCTGCTGGAAGATGTTTCCAGATGGAGGCCAGAAACTGATTTTCTTTTCCCTTATCAAAGAGGATTGCCACCACGGCCAGTGAACCGTCATCAGCTTTGTGTACCAGATGGGCCACCATATCCGCAGGTTTTCCGTTGAGTGTGTGTTCGCTGGGTGTGTGAAAATGGAATTGCACAAGGCGATATGTTTTACCGGCCACCTTCAGCATCTGATCCCCCGAAACGGTAACCTGAATGGAATGACCGTTATTGGTCACCTCGAGCGGTGTTGTGGAGTATTTCAGCTCAACGGAATCCTTGCTCTTTGTAAAAGAGCCGGAAATGTCGATAGGAGACTGGCTTGATCCTTGCGAACATGCTTCGAATTTTTCTTCCAGTTCTCCCCAATGGGCGGGACCAGTATCACCGGTGTAGCTCCAATGTTTTTTATGTCCCCCGTGGTCTGACTCGCCTTTGTGACAGCCGAGTAGAAGCAGGGAGAAAACAGAGATTGTTGCGATAAGTAGAGTTTTCAATAGTTTCATGGATGTTATTGTATCGACTATCCTGATCTCCAGCAATCATAAATCTCGAGTATCTGGATAATTTTCTCCAGTGTACATCTGTTCAAAAGAGTGGTTGTGGTATTTGTATACTATAGTATTAATTGAGTATTTTTCTGTCTTCCTGTTTGCCCAATTCATGGGTGGTCGTATAGAAGCCTGTTTCCTCTGTTCTACCGTTCAGTACATTGTTAAAAAAAACGCTTTTCCCCACCCATATTGCGAGACAAAGCCTGAGAATTATTGTTTCCGCCGCAGAAGACTCTCTCCGGGCAAGTTTCGGAATTTGCTGGCGAAGATCAAAAGACACGTGTGTCAAGAACAGTGCTTGTTGTCATTCCCACAGTTGTCTTCGACGGATACAATCATCGTATTATGCTTCTGGAATTCTGGATAAGGTATAACGCAACAGAAAAAGTAAAATGAAATTTAAAAGAATGTCCTTCAAGGTAAGACACAGTATGAAAGCCATGGTTGCATCGGCCAGAATAGCGGCATCCGCACCGGTCAGCTATCCCATTCTGAAGCAGGGCAGATTGTCGCTGCCTCAGCTTCTCAAACGCGTGGTTAGCAGACCATCAAGGGAGCGCTTTGCAGATAGCGTTGTTACCGGGATAAAAGTCGAGTACCTGCGCCTGACCGCTGGACGGAGCAGCGACTCGAATACACCCTCCCTGCGATCTGAGATCCTGATCCATCAAATCCGCCTTTTTTTCTGGAATATAATAACGTTCAATCCCGGCCATGAAGCGACCATGGCGGCATTCCCATTTCAGGTATGCCACACAATCCCGGCGATTTGACTCTTCGCAAGATGGAAGAAAATATCCATCATAAGTCTTTTCGTCCTGGTAATTGCTAATGCAAAAACAGATCTGATTTGCGTCCTGCGACTCCTCTGGATCGAATTCCAGTGTCTGACAGACGTTCTGAGTGGATGAATCTGGATAGTCGACGGTGTATCTCAAATAGTGGCCTGCAAGTAGATCCCTGGGATCATATCCGTGGACAGGCAGAATTACTTTAACTCCCTGGCGGCTGGCCAATGCCAGTTTTGCCTCTGTTGTAAAAAAGAAAAGTATGGGTAAGGCAAGTGAGACAGTGAGCAGGACAGTGGAGACACGTCCCCATTGGCGAATGGGCAGCGTGACACCACTTTTTTTCGAAGTGAAAGATTCTATATAGTAAAGAATAGTTCGTCTCTTTTTTATATAAAGAATTGTTAAAAGTATGACAAGGATGCCGGAAACGATCAAGCCAATTCCTGTGGAGGCAAGGTCTCCAAAAACCTGAAAGTAGAAGATCACCACACGAATGCCTATTATAACAATGGATAGGTCGAATAACCTGCTGTGGCCTTCGCTTACTGCATAGAAGGCAAAAAAGAGAACAACGGCAATGAAAAGAAGCCCGGGGAGAACGCCGTTCATAATCTCTATGTTGCCGGAGCCCATCGCGTAGATTCTATATCTTACAAGAGTATACATGCTACCCAGCGATAATCCGGCAAAGAGGGCTGAAAAAGGTTTTTTTCCGCTGACGAAGTAGCTGGTAAGAGCAATGGCCAGAGCAAGAAAAAGAGCAAAGCGTGTGTAGACAGTGCTAAACTGAGTCAAATCGTGCCCGATGTCCGTGAAGCTTTCCGGAATGGATGCCATCACCAATCCTGGAAAAAGCAACATAATAGCCCAGAAGCGCAGCGCCGATGCCACCGGTAAAATGAGCGGAAAGAATCGATTGCCCAGAAGCGATGCAAGAAGTAGAAGAAAAAGAGGAAGTAAGAGTAGATAATAGTAGATGACCGTGATTTCGTCTATAAACTCCTTCTCAAAGAGAAAGGAGAGCGTTGCCGCTACACTCAGCAGGATCCAGAGATGGATGGTTACACGGCTTCCGGAAAAAAGAACCATAGCCGAAGTGAGAAGACTCCAGAGCAGAAGGGCTTCGTAATACTCTCCGGAAGTGTGAAACACTTGCGAGATTAACCCGATGGTGGCGCCCACCAGCAGAAAAAGAAAAAGCAAAAGGCCTTCAAAAGGAAGTTGTTTTTGCCGGAGCTTGAAATAGATGATAGCGCCTGAGGCTGAAACCAGAAGAATCCCATTGTTTACCAGCTTCAGCCAGCCAGGAATTCTTTCCCAGTTGAAGGCAATCAGGGAGACGATTCCTGTTGCAATGGCTACAACCCCCAGTGCTATAAATCCATAGTGAGATCTGGATGGTCGGTTTGTTTCAAATTCAGTTATGGCGGAGCGTTGATCCTCTGTAATCAATCCTGCCTTTACCCACTCTTCTAATCTCTTTACCAGTTGCATCGGTAAAAGCTGTCAATAGATTGGTAAAAAGCAAGTTCGTTTTTAATGTGGGATTCATTCCTTAGAGGATCCCGGGCCACTATTTACCATTACAGTGGAGCAAAAGCAAGTGGAAAGAGAGATCATACGTGACAGGAAGTCCTTTTTTTGCTATGTATCATCCCTTCTAACAGGGGGGGCGGTGGTCTCAACATTGCCTCTTCTACAGCTCCTCTTTCTCAGAGTAGGTCACCATGTGAATCGCTCTTTTTTGCTGTGGAACCTGGGAGAGGCCTTTGCAGGCTTTCTGATCGTTTTTCTATTTTTCAAATATCGGTACTTTGTTTTTACAACGGCTCTTCTTCTTTTGCCACGATTGTTTTCTTTTGTGACCGGGCAAGAATCCCACAATCTTCTTTTCCCATTCTGGGGAGGGATGGCGCTTGCCCTACTATTTCGAACAATTCTCTTTCAATGGCGCAGTCTTCGTAAAGGGGGAGCGGCTCCTGCTGTCCAACTGGACAGAGTGCTTCCCATTATTCTGCTTTTTGCATTTGGCCAGTTGCTGGTTCTTCGTGCCATGATTACCAACTATTGGCCGGAAATCGTATCCGGTCTGACTGTGGTGGACCGGGAGATAGTCATCGGAGTGAGCGCTAATTACGGAAGTTATCTGACTCTTTTGATTGCTCTTCATATCATGGGTTCTCTGTCGGTCATTATTCTGGATGGGCTCTATTTATCCGGTATGGAAGAGAGTGCCCGCTTTCATGAATCGGCTATTGCGGCTCAGCAAATCCTTCTGGCGATGGCCCTGTCCTGGACGGTGCTACTCCCTGTGTTCATCTTGCAACTGTGGGGTATTGATTTCTGGTTTCTGGGAAGCGGTAGTAGCAGAGGTGCGGGGAGGTTGCCTCTGTTATTTTCTGATTCTGGCAGTTCTACATTTATGCTCCCTATCTTGCTTTACGGGAGTGTAAAGTATATCTATTTTAGCTATTCTGGTTGGAATACTCGCTTTTTGCAGGGTTCCTTTTCCAGGTTATTGCTGAACTCTCTTATTATTTCAGTATCTCTCTTTCTATTCCTGTTTTTTTCCATTTACCAGGGTAGAGGTTACTTTCTAGTGCTTCTCTCCATTCTGGTTCTGGAAGCGTTCTTCTATATCCTGCGGAAAAGATTCCCCGGGAATAGAATGAGCGCTTCCCACGATGCCGTGGATCGCCCTTTGCAAAAACGGTTCCAGTTCTTCCTTTATATGGGTGCAGGCCTTTCGATTGTATTCATCACCCTGCTGGTTCTCCGTCCCTTCTTCTATCACTTTTCTGAAGGCCATGCGTTAACCAGATTGACCGGTACTCTGCCATCGGTTATGCAAAATATAATGTCAGGAAATTTGTACCGAGCGTTTGAGATTCTCGATGCCCCACGATTTCATCTTTTCCAGGGCGGACTTATTATTTTTCAGGAACATCCCTGGATTGGAAGCGGTTGGAACAGCTTTATGATCCAGTGTTCACGTCCAGATGTATGCCAGAATGTTCCTGTGGATAACCCACCCTTGTTTGCGCTGGGGTTGTTAAGCGATCTTGGCCTGGTAGGAGTGAGCGTTATGCTTATGGCATTATGGCCTTACTTTCAGGTTCTATCGGCTGTTTCTGGATTCATGCATTCCTCATCCCCATCGGTGCAGGATGGGGCATCCCATTCTCAGGATAGTAGATACGATATGCGATATGTATACATCGTTCGCATTCTGCCCTGGCTTTTTGCGGCTCCATCATTCATTGGCTACCACCTGGTCCATGGGGAGGTTGCACCATTTCTCTTGCTTCCCCTCTTTACAACGTTCGCAGGCAAAAGGAGGAATTGCTCCATGTGCAATTATGCTGCCATCTTTCTTCTTTTGATCTACCTGGTGGGATGGATGATTGCGCTGTAAGGAAATCGTCAGGTGAGTCCGGAAGGTAGCAGGCAGAAGATTGCAAGTCAAACAGGGGCGTCATCCCCCAGCAGGTATCGGTTCAACATCTTCTCTGTTGCTTTAATCGCCGCCACCACTTGATCCGGATCCACACCGACGGTGCGAATACGTCTTTTGCTTTTTTCATCGAACCAGTGAATCACCGTTTCAACCAGAGCATCGGTTTTTCCCCCGGGTGGAATCCTTACTTCATAGTCAGAGAGTCGCGGGAATTCCAGATTCATCTCCTTGCCGATTTTTCGCAGAGCATTCATGAAAGCATCATATCCTCCGTCTCCTGTATCGCTGGCCTGGTAGAGTTCACTGTTGTATTTCAATTCAAGAGTTGCCGAAGGTTGCTCCCCTTTTTTTGTGGTGATGTTGTATTGAACAAACTCAACATTCCTTCCGGCACTCCCCTGGCCAAAAAGGTCCTCAATGAGAAAGGGTAAGTCGTCTGCGCTGATGTTCTTTTTCTGCTCACCCAGTTCCTTCACCCGATCCAGCAGGATTTTTTCCCTGTCTGCGGAAAGTTCAATGCCCATCTGATTCAAGTTATTTGCTATGGATGCTTTCCCTGCAAGCTTTCCAAGGGCATAGACCCTCTCTCTTCCGAATCGTTCGGGAAGGAGTGTATTCGCATAAAGATTATTCTTGCGATCGCCGTCAGCATGAATGCCAGCGGTCTGAGTGTATACATCCTGTCCTACAATGGGGCGATTGGGGGCGATGCGTTTACCACTGAATGTTTCTACCATACGGGAGATGTCGCTGATGGATTTTTCAACAATGGAGGTCCGGCAGTGAAGTTTATCATGGAGGCATGTGACCACGGCTTCCAGTGGTGAGTTGCCGGCTCTTTCGCCCAGCCCATTCACGGCCACATGAAGGCCATGGGCTCCGGCCTCCACGGCAGCCAGACAGTTAGCAGTAGCCAGACCATAGTCATTGTGACCATGAAAATCAATGTGAAATTGGGGGAATCGGTCCAGAGTTCGTGATATCCCTTCTTTCACCTCCGAAGGAGCAAGCATTCCCAGGGTATCAGGCAAAAGGATTCGCCTGACCGGCATCTGGTTGAGCTCCTGCAAGAGGCTATCCACGTAGTCGGGAGAGTCTCGAAATCCATTGGACCAATCCTCAAGGTACACATTCACGATGAATCCGTGATCTTGAGCATACTGGACGGTCCTTTCAATGTCTGCAAGGTGGCCTTCTAGAGTTTTGCCCAATTGTAATTCACAGTGACGTCGGGAACCCTTGGTCAGAAGATTGATCACATGTCCGCCAGCGCTCTGGATCCAGTCCACAGAGGCTTTGTGGTCAACAAATCCCAGGATTTCTACCCGGTCCAGCCAACCGTTGGTCCTGGCATATTGAAAGATTTCTGTTGCGGTCTGGCTTTCCAGAGGTGAGACACGTGCACTGGCAATCTCAATGCGGTTTACCTGTAGCCTCTCCAGCAACATGCGTGCGATCTGTTTTTTTTCAAACGTAGTGAAGCTCACACCGTCGGTCTGTTCCCCGTCTCGCAGTGTGGTGTCCATGATCTCTATAAACTTGTGCATTCTTCCTCCCGGCAAATAGCCAGGTCAGCTTCCCCTTTTCATGATCCTTGCTATGGTAGAGGGGTCAGGGGAATCCAGATCCAGCAATGTCTCCCCAGGATTGCCGGATAGCCATCCCGATTCTACAACTCTCGCAAACCCCGATTGTCGGGCCACATCTCTTGTGAGCTTTCGCAAAATTCCCTTGCCTATGCCATGGAGTACGCGGACTCTCATCTCACTGCGTAGAAAGGCCTCCTGAAGTTCCATCTCCAGCTTCCAGCGGGCATCTTCTACTGCCAGTTCTCTGATCCTGATCATGCGCACGATTTACCGGATATGACCTCAATCTGGAAAAAGGGGGCCGCATGTCAACGGTTGATCCGTCTTTATGCAGCTTATCCACCTGTGAGAATAGAGATTTTCCGGAACGACGGATATGATTTCTTCTTTTTGATTGAATAAAGCAATAGGATGGATCGATATTTGATTCAAACTGCCTTTTTTCAGGCGTGAGTGTCAGGAAGTTTCCCGTGAATCGATTAATGAAATTCCAGAAAGTCCTTTTTTCAACGGGTATCTTTTTGCTTCTGGTGGGCTTTTATCTCTACACCGGGCTGAGATCAAATACTGGCATGGCATCTGCCACTTCCGACCATAGGGGGGAAGCCGGTGGGGACTACTTCAGGGTCCCCATTTTTCTATTTCATAACCTGGATGGGAATGGTCGCTACTCCATTACCCGTCAGGAGTTTCAGGAGTATCTGGAAATGATCCGGGAGAGCGGAGTCAAGGTAATTCCGCTAAAAACCCTCATGGAACATGCCATGCATAAACGGCGTCTCAACCATCCTTCGGTTGTAATCACCATTGACGATGATTTCACCAATATCGTGCGGGTGGCCGCTCCCCTTCTCAGGGAATATCGATATCCGGCCACATTTTTCGTCTATATCAAAGATATCAATTCCCATCCCAGGGGAGGTTTGAGCTGGGAGGATCTTAACCGGATTTACGGAGAGGGCTTTGAGGTTCAAAATCACTCATGGACTCATACTCGTTTTTATAAACCACATGAAGGCGAAAGTCCGGTAGCGTACAACAAACGAGTCACTCGAGAAATCACAGATTCGCGGCATGTGCTGGAGGATAAAATCCCGGGGAATAAGATCTATGCCTTTGCCTTTCCTATGGGCTTTTACAATGATGAGCTGAAGCATAAGTTACATATGGATGGTTACTCGTTGATGCTGACTACCGACGGTCATCCTGTTAACCTTGATGAATCTTTCACCTCCATTTTCGATCGATACACCATCGAGCGGGGAGATTTGCAGCGTCACCGGCGACGTTTTCTCAACCAGTTGAAGATTGCCCACACAATGGAACATGAATCGGGAGAGACACAGCAGGCGGCCCTGAGTTCTACGGAAGCAGTGTCCCGACCCTGAGACGCCTTGCCGCGAAGTCTGCCAGAAAACCGGTTCGAAAACTGATTTATTTTCGTAACCGGTCCGTATTGGCTGGATCCAATGGATGGTACAGCTCAATTCAGAACGTTACCTTTCTTGAAGTTGTTGCACAGATTGGCAGGATGCACAGGCTTGTGATTCAGCAGGCCAACACCTGATTTTGAAAAGAGAGTTGTAATTTATATAGAGGAAACCTATGAAACTGAGAAGCATTGTGATTTTAATGACAACAGTTTTCTACTCTGTTGCCGTGGGATGCATTTCCGGCCCTGTGGGAGAGAAGATTGCAGATAGTAATATCGCTTCCTCTGTCGCCAGTATCGGCGAAGAGAGTTTTAAAACTGTCGTGCCCAAGCTGATG
>JBNLFC010000010.1:0-20256 GCA_050305335.1 Leptospirales bacterium | reverse complement strand
CTGATATTCGGGACTCTGGCTGGAATGGTAGCTACTCCTTGAAAATAAAAAATGAGAGAAGCTCATCGCTCACCTGTCCGCGGCTCTCCTTGCAATCCGCAATCAACTGGCCCTGGTAGTTCAAGATAAATGGTTTCGCGAAGAAAAAATGGAGAATCCAGGCAAAAAAGCGAGAGACGCTCCCGAAGACGTACATACCCCCCAGAAACACCTTCCTCTGCACGAGATAGCTGCACTCTGCGCTCTGGACCATGAGAGCTTCAGGTACCTGGTAACCGGAGAAGGGATCCTCCTCCATGTTGACTTCTTCCACCCTTGAGACTGCCTCCTCGTACCATTGACCGCTCCCTGGCGTGCTGCCCACCTCTCTTTTCTGAACAAAGAGGCGCATCTGGTATTTTCCATCCTGGCCCTGAAACCCGATGAGTAGCACAGGATCAGGACCGCGAAGGAGTATCAGACGTTTCGCATAATGGTGAGGGAGAACGTTGGTCAGGATAGTATCCATGACAACGTGTCCTTTTATTTTTTTCGCGGTGTTGTTTTGCTGCAACGTAACCGTCGCATTGCCATGAGCGATCGGGACTCCTACACGAAAGAAATCTTTCTCCTGTAATGTCCAGTGATGTAAGAAAGTCCCTGGATGGTCCGGCCTTACATGCAGTTGAATTTTTGTGTCTGAAAATTCTCCATATGCTTGAATCTCTCCGTTTACTATCCTCAGCTCATTGGTAGCACTTCTGATTCCGAATTTGCCCACTTCAGCCTGAAGGCTTTCATCGGTATGTTCTTGTGTGTATGATTGGCTACCACTGGCCACGTTGTGGATGATCAGCGCTGATCCGTTGTTCCAGTCTCCGGGGCCTACGTTGCTGACCATAAACATAAATTGAATGGCGTATCCCTCACCCTTGAAGTTCAGATTCCAGATTTGAACATATTCATCCACCTCTATGGGGGAATAGGCCTGGAATGCCTGATCCGATTTTTGAGGCTCTGCCTTGATGCCGGAAACCTGCATTCCCTGTAGCATAAGGATCGTTAACACCGGAAGAAGCACTTTTCGGATCCAGAATCCCGATCGGCTGAAAGCTTCGCTCATGGTAGCAACTGACGGGATTGAATGTGGAAATCAATTCCATTTCTCCGGAGAAATGGAATTGAGCAGTGTATAGGCCCGTTGTCTTAAAGACTTCTCATCGGGGCCATAGAGGTTCATCTGGAAAACAGGAGAGCCCCTGAGTCGAGCGAGGCGCCATCGTACATCCGATGGTGATCGAACATCGTTCCAGGCATACCACCAGAGGAGTCTCGCGGGTTTGCCACTCTTTTCTACAAGGGCTGATCGAACCCTGTATGGACCGATTTTCTCCATAGTCTCATTTCGAAAAGAGAATCCTATGGCACCAAAGCAAACTCGCGGATCATGGGCTGTTCCAGGGGCGAAAAGATTTTGCTTGATGATTAGGGACTCAGACCCGTCACGATAGATGGCAACCGATGGGTCCAGGCCAGGTGGTTCTTTTTGAAATCCCAGGATGGTGGATGGCCATGGGAGTTCGCTGCTACGAACTTGCGGAGGGTAGGCGATGCTGACAAGGGAAAGCACGATCAACAGAGAAAAGACCAACGGAGAGGTCCTGAAACTCGATGGAAGAAAAGGTTTCGGGCGTGAGTTGCCTTTCTTTTGTTCGATGGAGGTGGCTGATCCGGGAAAACTGAGAGAAAACGCAAGCAACGGAAAGAGAATCATCCCGCCGAAAAGTGCCAGACCTACTATCTCATGGCCAGGGCTCCGGGCCGGGATATGAAATAAAACAAGAGCCGTTATACGAACCATATTGGCAAACAGCCATAGTGGAAAAACCGAGAGCGCAATGAGCCAGCGCCCGGCTCTGGAGGAGAAGCGAAAGAGAACTGTCGCCAGAAGAAAGCTGGTTGTTGCCATTTTCATCCCTTCGCAGGCACGTTCTACGATAGAGGCTTCCCCATGGAAAAAAATGATATTTCCTGCTGCCATGGCCGTGGGATCGATCCAGCGAAGAGTTGCGGCAACGACACTGCTCAGCCATATGCGCAGTGAAAAGCCTGCCACCAGAGAAAGGAAGGAGGCAAGGGGCGGCACAGCAAAGATCAAAAGGGGTGCCGGAAATGCAAGGCCCATACCATGGAGTGCGAAGACCGCCAGTAGATTCCAGTAAGAGCCCATCCAGACCAGACTGGGTCTGCCCAGATAGAGCCCTGCTACCAGAAAAATAGTTCCGGGGGCCAGAAACATCGGCAATGGTATTTTTCCATTGAGTTGGGCTTGTTCGTTTCTTCTTCTCCGGAAAAGGAGCAGAATTCCCAGGGGAGCCAGTGGAAGGTATGCGGAAGGAGAAATTCCGAAAAGGCGATAAGCGATGATTGCCATGGGCATCCCTGCCACAAAGGCAGTGATGATAAACAAACCATGATTGCGAAACAGTGCTTGAGCTCCGCTCCGGGAAGGTACCGGTGTTGATAAAACATTAGAGAGCATGTGTCGCCCTCCTTCGTAAATAGAAGAAGGATAGTAGCGAGAAGAGCGCAAACAGCGCCAGTGCGATTTCATGGGGTTCAGGAGATCCCCCCGGCGCTTCCAGTTTACTCTCTCCCATGGACGACGGCTCCGATTCTATTCCGAATCGACGGTAATCATTTTCCGTTTCCAGAACGATGAGTGTGGAAACAGGTGATACCATCATGCCCTGACGCGCCAGCTGCAATAGGTCTCCATTCTCAAGATCACGATAGAAGAATCGTCTACCGAGAGCCTTCATAATGCGCCTGTGGAGTGCCAGCCTGATCAGAAGATCCGATCCTGGTTTTCGCTGCACAGAGGTATGGATGCGATGAAGTGAAATTTTTGCGGATGGGAGAGGTATAGTGACGTCTGTTTCCACTGGAAGCTCAATACTTTGATTGTTGAGAATTTTTACCATACTCTCTTCGCTACTGGAAACCACTGCAAGACGGTGCAGATCTATGAGACTGTCCAGATATTCGGAGCGCCGCCCATTCAGGATGGCAACAGGCTGTATTTCATTGGAGCCGTGCAGCATGGTATTTGTGAATCGTTCCGAATCTCGCAGCTCACCCAGAGGAATGGAGTGCTTTTCACCCGAGACCACCCAGAGCACCTTTTTTAAATGATGCCTGGCAGGGAAATCCATGGGAAATAGGTTGAAGGACGGTAAGTGGCACTGGTCTAGATACTCCATTGCTCTTTCAGGATCTGATGAAAGGAACCACTCATCGGTGAGAAGATACACATTTGTATGAAATTGGTAGAGCTGTTTGATGCTACTTTTCCACTGGTTACGGGATAGTGAGTCGTTCAGGGCCACAAGAATTGCCTCCGGTGCCAATGGGCGCTTCTCTGTCTCCATAGGGCCCACTCGATAGCTTTCTCCGGCTGCTGTGATTTCTCCTTGAACATCCACCGAGGGCAAGGAGAGAGACCATGATGAGCTGGCAAAACTGCCTGTGAACTGACGCACCTGGCCATCGGGAACCACCTTTTCTGAGAGCCAGATTCCGCTGGATTCCAGATCCAATGGACTTTTGTGGAATAGATCCACCTGTACCTTCTGGCTGGCCAGATCATCAGGTCCATCCAGAGCTATGCGGTCGTAGTGAAGTTGTCCGCTTTCCACTCGCAGGGGGGATACAATACCAATACGAACTGTGCGATACTGGTCAGGGTTCACAGGAAATATGCGAAGGCGAAGGCGATTCCCGTCCAGCCACTCTATGTAAGAAGGATCTCTCCTTTCCATACCCACAATAGTGCGGTAAGCCTTTCTCGCTTTTTCAGGAAATGTAAGTCGCGCCGGCTGTTCTTGACCATCAATCCAGAGGGACAGTTTTGTGCAGATGCTTCCTTCAGGTACCCGGATTGTATAGATGGCCTCCTCGGGAGTGTATCGGATGACCCCATCAAATCCCAGTACGGTTCCTCTCTCCCGGCTCTCGTTAAAAACAGAGAGGGTAGTCTCTGTATAAGCAAGGCGTAAGTGCGGGTAGAGTTGCACATGGGAGTCAATATCTGTTGTGATGAGTGATTTGCCATCCCAGAGTCGATTCAGGTGGGCAAAGGACCTTCCGAAAAGGAGGTGCAGCATTTTCCCCGACTCTTCGAAAGATATATTCCTTTCCTGTGTATGCAGAATTGAGAAGTTGACAGAAGAAAGAAAAGCCAGCGGATCAAAAAGACTCTGTAGACCGAATAATGCAAAGTCCATGCTGCGATTTGGTTGCAATACCATTTCTGTCACATGGTTTACAGGAAAGCGCGCCGCTTTCCTGACCCAGGACGGTAGATCTCCATCGATGCGATTGTGACCGATTTCAATATCGGGTTTTCTAAGTACATCGATCGCATGGTCCCACTCCAGTTTATAGTAAGCTGAGTAGGCGATGGATGTAAGCAAGGTAATACCTATAAGCGATCGACTGAAGAGAAGAGTTCTACGTCCGGAGGAAATATTGCGATACATGTGTACCAGTGATAGCAGAAATCCCAGCATTGCAAAGAGTGGAGCGTAAGGTAGAAACCCGAGACCTCCTGCCCAGATCAGAATCCAGGAAAAGGGTAAGAAAGGGACCAGGACAAGAATAAAAGCAACACAGAGCAGCGCTCCAAAAGTAAGGAAAGGCAATAACGCCATCCTGATCACAACAGGCAGGCGCTCTTCTATGAGAGTGAGTGCCAGAGCTGCGAATGTGACCCAGAGTGCTACTATGGTGCGCAGAGTGAGTGGAGGAAAGACCTCATGGTTTAGAACTGTACCGTTGACAAAAAAGGCAATGGCCGAAAGGAGGAGCGTGAATATGGTAAACTGTTTTCTGGATGTGAAGAGAGACCGCATAAGCAGCAGGAAGAGAATCAAGAAGCTCACTGCAAAGAGTGATCCCGATGTCCAGAGGACTGCTCCTGGGAGGTTCCATACGCGGCCATATTCGATCACAAGGAAGGCAACGACTCCCAGAATTGCCATAGAGAGAAACGAGCCCCCCATCCAGATCCAGGCACGCAGCGTTACCCCGGCCACCCGGATGGGGCGGGTGAAATAAGACTGGAGCATGTTTTGCCCCGGCAATTTTTTGGTTCCGTCGGAAAAACCTTCGGTGCTATTTGCTGTTTCCGTTTTCATGGTCAAAATGTAGCCTGTCGGTATAAGAGAAATTTGTGCTGATTGTGTGCATCGCGTGAGAAAAGTGTGTGCGGAGCTGGAAAATCTGGGAAAGGAGCTCTCGTTATAGCACGTCCTGGACTAAAAACTGCTTGCCTTTGAGTAATCCCGGTGTTCATCATAAGCCATGGGGGATCTGCCACTCCAATCAAACCATAGGACTTTAGATCCAGCAGGCACGATCGGTAGCCGTGAATAGACAACAAAATATTCCCCCGGTGATTCGCAGGCGATTCATCTTCACAGGTACGGTGCAGGGAGTCGGTTTTCGTCCCACAGTATATCGAATTGCTCGTTCCTGCGGTTTAACCGGAAGCGTAAGTAACGACTCCTCCGGTGTAACTGTTGAACTCCAGGGAAATACCAGCAATCTGCATGCCTTTCTGGAGGAACTCCTCCACTCTCCTCCTCCTGCCGCTCACATCAAGTCCCATGCAGAGATGGATGTGCCGATAGTACCGGGAGAACTTGATTTTTGTATTCTTGCCAGTAACGAAGGAGAGAGCGATCAACCCGTCTCTGTATCTCCCGATCTGATGATCTGCAGCGATTGCAGAAGAGAACTGCTGGATCCTGAAAATAGACGTTATAGATACCCGTTTGTCAACTGTACTCACTGCGGTCCTCGTTTCACAATTGTTCGTGCCATCCCCTATGATCGATATCGTACCACCATGGCATCTTTTACTATGTGTGCTCAATGTCGTAGAGAGTATGAAGACCCGGAAGATAGACGATTTCATGCACAGCCCGTAGCCTGCGAAGTATGCGGTCCCGCATTGAATCTCCTGGACCAGGATGGAAAATCTCTTCAGGAAATTCAAGAAGGCAACACAGGAGCAATCCTGCAATTTGTGGTTCGGGCCCTGAACGACGGAAAGCTGCTGGCTCTCAAAGGGCTGGGGGGGTACCAGCTTGTTTGCGATGCTCGAAGTGAAGGTAGCGTTATCCGACTCAAAAATTGGAAGGAGCGCTCGCGAAAGCCCCTTGCCGTGATGTTTGCCGATGAATCCATGCTACGCCATTATACGCTTTCCACAAATCGTGAAAAGGATCTCATGATCTCTTCCGCGGGTCCCATTGTAATTGTGGAGTCTCGATCGGATCATCGCCTTGCTTCATCTGTAAGCGGTCACCATATTCGCGTAGGTGCCATGCTTCCCACGACGCCCCTCCATGAACTGCTCTGTAGGAAAGCCGGTATACCTCTTGTTGTAACGTCGGCCAATCACTCCAGTGAGCCACTTCATTATAAAGATGAGACTGCCATAGGTGCCCTTGCAGGAGGAGTAGATCTGATGCTGATTCACAATCGCCCCATCCAGATGAGAGTGGATGACTCCGTGGCCCAGATTGTCAATGGAGAGGCGCGGGTGATTCGCCGGGGAAGGGGATATGCGCCATCTCCTTTGTATGTACAACAAGAGGCTCCTCTGCCCATACTGGCAGTGGGGGGTGATAAAAAGGGTGCCTTTGCACTTTATCGCGGCAATGAGATACTTGTAAGCCATTACCTTGGTGATCTGGATCATCCCCGCTCTCTGGATGCCATGGTGGATGCGATCCAGCACTACTGTCGAATACTCCATTTTTATCCTGCCCTTCTTGCCGTAGACCTCCATCCCGCCTATCGTGGTAGCGAGGAGGTCAAAAGGCTCTATCACGATACACCTGTTCTCTCCATCCAGCACCATCATGCTCATGCGGTTAGCTGCGTAGCTCACAACGATTTCCAGGGAAGGGTGCTGGCGCTGACCATGGATGGAACAGGGTATGGAGATGACGCCACTCTCTGGGGTGGTGAGTTTTTGATTGCCGATGAATTAAGCTATGCCCGGGTTGCCACCCTTCACCCCATGGCGCTGCCTGGCGGCGAAAAGGCGATTCATGAGATCTGGCGTCAGGGGCTGGCCGGAGCCTATGCTGTTGGCCTGGAGAATCTGGAAGAGACTCTCGATACACTCCTCCGGGAACCCCGTCGGGCTGAAGGGTTCAGCTTTCTGGAGCTTTTGCAAATACTCCGCACCGGTCGGACAGAGTTCTTTCCAGTTTCCAGCAGTTGTGGACGTCTCTTTGATATGGTAGCATCTCTAGCAGGTGTGCGGCAGCAAATCACATACGAGGGAGAGGCCGCAGTGGATCTGGAGATTGCCCTGGGCCGGGATATGTCTCTTCTAACGCAAGAGGAGTCCTACAGGTGGGTGAGCTATCAGAAGGAGGGCTTGACCTATCTGGATTGGCGTTCTCTTGTGGTGGAGGTTGTGGAGGATCGATTGGCAGGCAAAGACCTGGAGCTCATATCCAGGCGATTTCACTCTTCGCTAATCCATACCTTTTCGTCTCTTGCATTGAAAATTTGCAAAGAACAAAACGTGGAAGCAGTGGCCCTCACAGGAGGCTCTTTTCAGAATCGGTTTTTGTCCATGCATATGGAAAGGGTTTTAAAAGAGGGCGGAGTCAGAACTCTCCACCATACCAACATTCCGACCAACGATGGTGGATTGGCGGTCGGCCAGGCCATCATCGCTGCCAGAAAATGGGAGGAAAAGGCACAATGTGTTTAGCAATACCTATGAAAATCGTCTCTATAGATGGGGATATGGGGATCGTAGAGGCATACGGAGTGGAACGCCAGGCTGATCTTTCCATGGTGCAAGGTGCTATGGAGGGAGCCTACGTTCTGGTTCATGCTGGATTTGCCATTCAAACCGTAGACGAAGAGGAGGCACTCCATACGTTAAAGATGCTGGAAGAGGTAGCAGCTCAAGAAGAAAACTACGGCCTTCTGGAAGACGAGGCGCCTCAGATGATGGGCAGGGATTCCTGTAGCGATTGAGTGGTTAGCTAAGAGTCCTCAGTGCAGAGCGGATAGCTGCTCGCTGTTCATATTCAGTGATAGTATTGGCGTACACTATCAATTTATTCAAAGCGTAACGTTTTTTTGCTTGAGCTTTTACGTGAAATAAACCATATTGTAATTGCAGTTGCGATGGGTCTGTCCTTTTACAGGTCCTGAGAACAAGGTTTCTCCGTAACTGTCCCGCACTAATGCTATGTATCTTCTTTATTGTGATGAGTCCGGTTTCGCTCGTGACCGGGAACAACATCACGTTATTCTGGCTGGTGTCTCCTTATTTGAGCGGCAATGCTACTGGATAGCCAGCGAGATGGACAGGATTGCCGAACGGTTGCATCCTTCTGATCCTGCTTCAATTGAGTTTCATGGGAATCCGATGTTGCAGGGCAAAAAGTTCTGGAGAACCATTCCTTCACAGAAACGAATATCAATATTTGAAGAAGTATTGGATATAATGATTCACTCCAGTGTTAAACCTCGCATTTTTGTTTGTGCTATTAATAGAAAAAAAGTATCCCCATTGGATCCAATGGAGGTGGCTTTTGAGCAATTGATCAGCAGATTTGATCAGTATCTTATGCGACCGCACAAGCAGGGTAATCAGCAACGTGGGATTCTGGTTCTCGATAAAAGCACGTATGAAGATACCTTGCAGAGTCTTGCAATTGGTTTTCGAAAAATAGGTCATCAATGGGGGCTTTTGCGAAACATGGCGGAGGTTCCGCTCTTTATCGATTCCCGCGCTTCACGTTTGATTCAACTGGCGGATTTAATTGCCCATAGTTCGTTCAGACATTATGAGAGAAATGATTCTCGATTTTTTAATCGCTTTCACTCACTAATTGATGCAGAAGGCGGCGCATTGCATGGGCTTTATGAACGTGTTTGAATTAACATCAGGAGCTATTTCTGGAAATTATACAAAAACTTCGCGATGAGACAATTGCCTCCAGTCTGATTCAGGAGATTACCCGACTATCAACGGGCCGAAAGATACGGATTATGGAGGTGTGCGGCGGCCATACTATTACCATATTCAAATATGGCATACGAAAACTGTTGCCTTCTTCTATTGAGCTCATCAGCGGTCCAGGTTGCCCTGTATGCGTTACATCCATAGATTATATCGATCGTGCTATTGCGATTTCGGCCATTCCCCATGTAATCATAACCACCTTCGGCGATATGATGCGTGTGCCAGGTAGTGTCTCCAGCCTTTTGAAAGAGAAGGCCAGAGGCAGAGATATTCGTATATGTTACGCACCCATGGATGCCATGGAAATCGCCCGGCAGAACCCTGAAAAAGAGGTGGTTTTTCTGGGAATCGGCTTTGAGACTACGGCCCCCGGTGTAGCGTCGGTGATGCGACGTGCGCTGGAACAGGGCATTCAGAATTTCTCCGTGTTGAGCGCTCACAAGACCATGCCCAACGCCATGAAGGCCCTTGTGGAAGGAGGGGAACTTGCACTGAATGCATTTTTGTGTCCCGGCCATGTGACAGCAATAACCGGAAGCAGTATCTATCAATTCCTTGCCCGGGACTTCCAGACGCCATGTGTCATATCTGGCTTTGAGCCTGTGGATATGCTCCAATCTATATGGATGATTGTAAAACAGATTGCAGAAAACAGGTCCGAGGTGGAGAATCAATATACTCGGGGCGTACGTGAGGAGGGAAATGCTCGGGCTCTGGCCCTTCTTGATGAGGTCTTTCAACCTGTGGATGCCCTCTGGCGGGGGCTGGGTGTAATTCCCGATAGCGGGCTTATTCCCACAGGCGAGTTTCGCACTATGGATGCAAATACCCGGTTTTCTGTGACACTTCCGCAGGCAAAAGAAAACCCTCGCTGCATATGCGGTGACATTATGCGCGGAGCGAAAAATCCGTTGCAATGTCCCCTGTTTGCGAAAGGATGCCATCCCGATGATCCGAAGGGATCGTGTATGGTCAGTGACGAAGGAACCTGTGCAACCTATTTTAAATATGAAAGACGATGAACTGATTACCCTTGCCCACGGAAACGGCGGGCTGCAAACTCACAGGCTGATTCGTGAATTGATTGCCCCCTTGCTGAGTCCCCATAGCGAAACACCCCCTTTCGCTGATGCGGCCACCCTTCCAAAAATGACCGGGGATCATCTATTCTCTACCGATAGTTTTGTGGTAGATCCGATTTTTTTCCCCGGCGGTGATATTGGCAAACTTGCTGTAACAGGAACGATAAACGATATACTTGTGAGCGGCGGAATTCCACTTTACATGAGTCTTTCGCTTGTAATTGAGGAGGGTTTCCCCATCAGTGAATTACGTCGTATCATTCAATCCATTGCTGATACTGCGAAGGAGTCAAAGGTTCTCATTGTTACCGGTGACACCAAGGTTGTTCCCCATGGGGTGTGCGATGGTATGTTTATCAATACCTCCTGTGTAGGGCTCCGTGGGGAAAAAGGTCCGTCTGGCATCGGTTCTTTGCGGGAAGGAGACCTGGTGCTTGTCAGCGGTTCTGTGGGTGACCATGGCATGGCGCTCTACAATGCCAGGGAAAAGTTGAACCTGCGAAGCCAGCTTGTGAGTGATTGCGCATCGGTGGCTCCGTTGATGGAGGTTCTATCACGCTATTTTCCTTTCGTTCGCATTGTGCGCGATCCCACACGTGGTGGTGTGGCCACTACCTTGAATGAATTTGTTTATGAGGCCTCTCCAGGAATCCAGGTAATGGAAGCATCTGTTCCGGTAAAGGATGCTGTTCGAGGGATGTGCGAACTTCTGGGATTCGATCCTCTTCATGTAGCCTGCGAAGGCAGGGTGGTCGCTATCGTGGACTCTTCCGTAGCAGAGGAACTTTTGAAAGAGTGGAAGGCACTGGATATGGGGAAAGAGGCTGCTGTAATCGGTCGTGTAACTTCGCAATACCCGGGTCGGGTGACTCTCAGAACTCCGGTAGGTGGCGAAAGAATTCTTGAAATGCTTTCCGGGCAGATGTTGCCCCGGATTTGTTGAAAACGGACTTTTATATTCTTGCGCAGCTTTTCACAAACAGTGCTGAGCAGGGGGCAATGTTATGCATGAGTTGTCCATAGCCAGTTCCATCATAGAGACGGTGCTCAAGCACCTTGCAGCTAATCCGGTGGAAGAACGTATTGAAAAAGTGCACTTCCTGGCGGGGAAGATGCATGCCATCATTCCCGAATCTTTATCATTTCACTTTGATGTGTTAAAAAAAGATCACCCATTGCTGGAACAATGCCTTCTTATCGTGGAAGGCATACCTGTAGTTCTCCGATGCAGATCCTGCGGAAAAGAATGGCAGCCAGATCAGCCCTTCTTTCAATGTGAGCTATGTGGCAGCGCTGTAGATGTCGTTTCAGGGATGGAGATGCGGGTGGATTCCATTGAAGTAGAAGAGAGCGTTACAGGATAGAATCAGTCGTTCGACTGATGCGTCAATGATGAGGCGATTTGCCTGTTTTGTCAGGTGGAGTGATGTTCTGGAATCATTCTAAATAGCCATCAATTTTACCATGCACGCAGGAAACTTTCTATAGTTAGAAGCCAGGGGCGGATCCATAAATCAGCTTAAATTTTGTTTTCCGGCAAGCTAATTTATGCAGCAAAATCCACAGTAAATTGAACAGATCGTCAATTTATTCAGACAAAAATCCCTTTTTTTACAGTAGAATACGTCGCGGGAAGAATCTGCCTTTTTCAAACTGCTCGTCACTTTTTCTGCATTGACAGCACCCCCCCGGAATCGAGGTATTATACTTTTGATTCAATAATGCAACGGTACAGGTGAACTGCCTGTACAAAGAACTCAACAACTCATAAGGAAAGCATGTGAGGGTTTGCGGTGAATGGGAAGATACGGTATCTTTTGTTCGGTGCGAATTGCTCATGGAGTATAAAAAAATCTATGAAAATTAAAATGAAACACCTGGCAGTCTATTCACTGCTGGTCTTTTCTCTCTTTTTCGCAAGCAGTGGTGCACTCTTTGCGGGAGAGGCAGATTTAGTCCTGCCCGATCTGAGCTCCGTAAACTTTATGGGGATCGATGGGAAGACGCTTCTGACCTTTGGAATCCTGGTGACCATCGCCGGGCTTTTGTTCGGAGTCTGGCAGTTCAATCAGATCCGAAATATGGAAGTTCACAGATCCATGCGTGAGATTTCCGAGCTGATCTATGGAACGTGTAAGACCTATCTTCTGACCCAGGGCAAGTTCCTTCTGATTCTGGAGCTATTCATTGGCTCCGTAATGCTGGTTTACTTTCTTTTTCTGCGCCATCTGCCCATAACCAACGTGGCGATTATCCTTCTGTCCAGCCTTGTAGGAATTGCGGGAAGTTATGGTGTTGCCTGGTTTGGAATTCGAATCAATACCTATGCCAACTCCAGAACTGCATTTGCAGCATTGCGTGGCAAACCCTATCCTACTTCTTCTATTCCACTTCGCAGTGGTATGAGTATTGGGCTTCTTCTGATTTCTACCGAGCTGATTCTAATGCTCATTATTCTTCTCTTTATTCCAGCAGACATGGCTGGCCCTGTTTTCATCGGTTTTGCCATTGGTGAATCCCTGGGTGCATCGGCTCTCAGGATTGCGGGTGGTATCTTTACAAAAATCGCCGACATTGGATCGGATTTAATGAAGATCGTTTTCAAAATCAAAGAAGACGATGCTCGTAACCCGGGAGTCATTGCGGACTGTACCGGTGATAACGCTGGAGACTCTGTAGGACCCACGGCAGACGGTTTTGAAACCTATGGTGTGACCGGTGTTGCGTTGATCTCTTTTATCCTTCTGGCAGTACCGGATCCTACAGTTCAGGTGCAACTGCTGGTATGGATTTTCGCCATGCGTATTGCCATGATCGTTGCTTCTGCAGGATCATACCTGATCAACGCAGTGATCTCTCATGCTCGTTTCTTCCATAAAGATCACTTCAATTTTGAATCTCCGCTAACCTTCCTGGTATGGCTGACTTCATTCGTGTCTGTTGCCATAACTTTCGTTGTATCTTTTCTTTTGATCCCTGATCTGGGAGGGGTTACAAGCGCATGGTGGAAGCTGGGACTCATCATTACCTGTGGGACTCTGGCTGGAGCCATCATTCCCGAATTGGTGAAAGTCTTTACTTCTACAGAATCGCGACATGTAAATGAGGTTGTGGATTCGGCCAAAGAAGGTGGAGCCTCTCTCAACATTCTTTCCGGATTGGTTGCCGGAAACTTTAGTGCTTACTGGCTGGGACTTGCCATTATGATTTTGATGGCCGTCTCCTATTTAACAGCCATAACAGGCCTGGAAAGTCTGATGCTGGCAGGTACAGCTCCTGTTTTTGCTTTTGGTCTTGTGGCTTTCGGCTTTCTGGGAATGGGTCCTGTGACCATTGCGGTGGACTCCTATGGGCCGGTTACAGATAACGCTCAATCGGTTTATGAACTTTCACTCATTGAAGAAATTCCCAATATCAAAGAAGAGATTAAAAACGAATTTGGATTTGAACCTGCTTTCGAGGCAGCCAAGGAGTATC
Organism: Leptospirales bacterium; assembly: GCA_050305335.1. Classification (GTDB taxonomy): domain Bacteria; phylum Spirochaetota; class Leptospiria; order Leptospirales; family Leptonemataceae; genus JBNLFC01. The sequence continues at coordinate 6,648 of JBNLFC010000010.1, read as the reverse complement.
TGGAGGCCAATGACGGTGCTGGAAATACCTTTAAGGCAACCGCCAAACCTGTGCTTATTGGAACCGCTGTAGTGGGAGCCACCACCATGATCTTTTCCGTGATCATGATTCTGACTCAGAAGCTGAATCCCGGCCTTATGGGTTTTCTTTCCATCATGCATCCTCCCTTCCTGCTTGGTCTTCTTGCGGGTGGCGCAGTAATCTACTGGTTCACAGGTGCTTCCACTCAAGCTGTATCAACCGGTGCATATCGAGCTGTGGAGTTCATCAAGAACAACATCAATCTGGATGATTCTGTGAAAAAGGCTTCTGCCGAAGACTCCAACCGGGTAGTGGAGATCTGCACACAGTATGCGCAAAAAGGGATGTGGAACATCTTCCTTACCATCTTTTTTTCCACACTGGCATTCGCCTTCCTGGAAGAGTTCTTTTTCATTGGATATCTGATCTCCATTGCAATCTTTGGACTCTATCAAGCCATCTTTATGGCCAACGCCGGGGGAGCCTGGGATAATGCTAAGAAGCTGGTGGAGACAGAGCTGAAAGCCAAAGGAACCCCACTGCATGACGCTGTGGTTGTGGGCGATACAGTAGGTGACCCTTTCAAGGATACTTCCTCTGTTGCACTGAACCCGGTGATCAAGTTTACCACACTCTTCGGTTTACTTGCTGTGGAACTTGCTGTGGAAATGAAGGGAGAGCTTTTTCAGATGAAGATGGTTCTCTCAGCAGTTTTCTTTCTCATCTCCGCCTTTTTTGTATGGAGATCGTTCTATAAGATGAGAATTCGCAGCCATTAATGAAAGAGATAACGCCTGCCTGAATCAGGGAGGAACGGAGTCTTTTTTGAAAACCCGGTCGTCATAAAAGGCCGGGTTTTTTTTGTTGATTTGCATAAGAATCAGGCTTCAGCGCCTGCCGCAAGTCTTGTTGTCACGTAATTCTTAATCTGTACACGATTTACCGGTTTTATTTCAGTAAACTTGACCCCGAAGCTGCCATCCGATTCATTTTGAGGCTTTAGATGTTTGATTTTACCTTTTGCAAGGAACGATTTTGCTCCCGGTAAAGTTACTATAAATTCCACTGTTGAGTCTATATCACAGCCAGCGAAGAGATGCGGAACCATAATCTTCATACCACCCTCACTGATGTTGCGTGCAAATACAATGTCGAGGAAATCGTTGCCCATGATCTGTACTTCAATGGGGTGTTTCGGATCCGGATGGACCCTGGCAAATTTCCTTCTCTCTTTTCCTCCGTTTTCCCGAGCCATAATGCTTTTCCAGGGCACTCAAATCTATCCGATTGTATACAGTGCCACACCAATGCAATGGCTTGCCATGAGAGTTTTTATGGCCGGGGATTCCACCCCCGTGGTGTATACAAAAAGTTGTTGATATGACGAACAATTATCGAGTTTCGGTGAGCGGCTGGCACTTTTTTTCTTCTATGCTTTCTGGCTGATTTTCATTGAGCGTTAGCAGCGGTCATCTACTCTTCTACCGCTGTAACCAGCATGGCTGCATATGTCCTCTCATTCAGGCGTTCCAGAGAACCAAATTTTGCCTGGAGGGTAACACGGGAACCCACGGGGAACGAGTTGAATTGATGAATCACCTCTTTGCTGAAAAAAAGGAGCGACACGGTCATGCAATCCAGCTCTATCTGCAATTCGGCCATATCACTCTGTAAGCCCGGAGGTTTGTATTGGAATACTTCGGAAAGGCTGATTGCATCGAAGAGTCCTCTGTGAGAAATTCGTCCAGGTGAAGAGGGTATGGAAAGCTGGAATTGGATGGTCTGGTGGTACATGGTCCGGTCTTGCTTCTTTGCCAGAGAGCAGAGATCCGTGAGATGCATGATGAGGGGTTGCTGCTGCACTACCCCGGGAGCAGCGCATCCATGGGAAGAAGCAACAATCACGAAAATGAGAAAAATGAGAAGGCTTGTCTGGTTTCTGTTCATCTGGATTCTAGTTTTTAGCACTTTGCCTGTGAGATTCCCGTACTGACTCTGGTCTGTAAAGGCATTCCTTATATGCAAATAAGGAGCTGAGAAAAAGATATTGTTGTAAACGCATGTCAATGGATTGTAACAATGTACCGGGAGAGACTGTGGAAAAAGTTATAATGACGACCGCTGAGTATACTGTGAGTTGGAAGCCCCCGGGATGTCTGGTCGTTGCCCGGAGGCTTCGTTTCTATTTCATCTTTGCCCTGGGCTGTGTGCTCACCGGGAGTGTTCTTTTTTTTTATTCCATGGATCTGCTGGATCTGAATTCGAACTCCTATCTCTGGAAACTCCTCTCTTTCCCGGTCAGCTTTTTGTTCTTTCTGGCTGCCGTGGTAGCTTTTATCATAGTGTTCCGTGACATGTTTGTTCGCTATCCCATTGAGCTAAATGGACCAATGTCTACCGCTCAGATAGGCAGATCCAGGTATAGAATCTCGGAGCTTTCCAATCCCACAATCCAGCGCATCAATCTTTTTGGGCAGAGACTCATTTACTCCCTCAGCGTGGACGTGGTCGGGCGAAAGAGATATATCTGCCGCGGTGTCCCGGAAGAGAAATTGGCTTCATTGCAGGAAGTCAATGAGAAGGTGGCCGAAATTCTCCGTTTAAAAGCAGGGGAAGCGAGCAATGTATCTGAAATAGAGATCCAGAGTTCTCTACTTTCGTCCGAGTCGTTTCTGGTTTCTACTACCATGATTCTTACCGGACTTATCCTTGCGCTGGTTTCCTGGTTCTTCTTTCCTGAATATCAACTCAAACATGCTCTTGCAAAAGGAAATGGCTTCTATATCTGGTTTATAGGTCTTGCGATAATATATACCGGAATTCTTCAAGCTATTGGACTTCCGGTATGGAATGTGCTTCAAAAAGGAAAGGTAAAGAGAAGTAAAAAGATCATAACCATCACTCTTCTGGTGATGCCCTGGATTGCGTATTTCTTCTATTATATAATATGATCAACCAACTGTCCCCCTGGCTGTGAGGTGAGTCATGAAAGCACAGAGTATACCATAAAATACTATGCAGATTCAAGTGCTCTCGCACTTTCGACCTAATGGAAAAAGAAGCGGAAATCATCCAGAATTATCTCCACGGGAAGATTCCCCTTCTCAGAGCCATGGGATTTGAATTCACAGAGAGTTCTTCCCAGGCTCTGACATTGCAGGCTCCCTTTGCGCCCAACATCAATGATAAAGGAACAGTTTTCGGAGGCAGTACCTATTCGGCGGCGGTGCTCGCAGGCTACGGATTTCTTTTTCTCATTGTACGGAGATGGGATCTGAATTGCGATTTAATGATACACAGGGCTACAATCGATTATGAACGTCCTATTGCCGGCTCCTTTCGTTGCGTGGCGTCTTCCGCCACAGGTGAGGATCGGAAGGATCTCCAGAAAAAGCTGGAAGAGAAAGGGAAGGGAAGTTATACGGTAAAGGTAGAGGTTTTTAGCGAAAACGGTGAAAGAGCAGCTCTGTTTGAGGGGCGCTACGTTGCTGTTCGTAAATAGGAGCATGACTCAAAACCTGCGTAAATACAGTTTCTGAATATATCTCTGGATAGCCTGCGTCATGGGGATTTTTCTAATTCCTGCTTGAGCATGGTAGCCGCCTGACGAAAGTATTGATCAAGATCCGTTCGGTTTTCAATATTCATGCGATAGATGGCGGTAAGGGCATCCACATATTCCACCTTACGCTGGCCCACCAGTACGGTCTGGGGACAATCCTCTGACAGAAGGGATCTCACAGCCTGAATGGCGAGCGGGTGATCGGAGAGCTCCGGCCATAATTTTCCAATGAGATTACGAATTCGCTCAGCCCGGTCCTCCCGTTTCCAGCGAATGTAGTACTCCCATTCGCCTATTGCTTTTTCCACAATTCGACCATAACTGTACAGGAGGCTAATATTTGTCTCATCGGCATCCACAACCCGAATCCTGTTGAAGGTCTGGTGCATGGCGGATCGGATGCTGGGCAGGACTTCGTTTAGATGCTCCGGTGTCTCAAAGGAGTCTCTATACTGAATGAGAATATCGCTAAACGCCGGTGTTCTATCATCGAAGCGAAAACGTTCTACGCCAACAGACTGTATCAGCTTCAACTCGATTTTTTCCAGATCCGTCTGTATTGATTTCAAAGAGTTCAATGCATTGTGGGACGTAGCAGGAAGACCGGCAAGTCGTATGAGTTGGTCATTGGAACCCATGGCATTTAAGGGACGATTGCCAATGCTCCAGATCCCCATGGAATGGGCAGAATGACATAACGTATTTTGGTCGCCGGCTTTGACCATTGAGACTCGATAGCTCTGTTCCAGCAGGTTGGCCGGAAATTCCACAGCCATAAAACCTGCCGGAGCTATGGCGGAGATGCCTTTCAAAGTGAGCGCAGAATACTCATCGTTGGCAAGGGCATTAGACGAGATTCCATAATACTGAATTTTGCCCGAACGTCGCAACTCTTCCAGAGTCATAAATGCTTCCGATAGAAGATTCAGATAGTGCTCCTGGGCCGCATTTTCACTCATTCCCGATTGAATGCAGGAAAAGAAGTGGTGCTCCGGATTGTGGAGAAGGTAGAAATCAATGACTTCCAGTCCCATACGATTCAGGCTACCTTCCAGTTGGTCCCGCAGAAAGGCGGCATCTATGGAATGGTCCACATTGTTCGAAATCGGTATGGTATTGTGATAGCGGCTGGATGTTTCATAGCTCCATCGCCGGCTGTCGCCTTCTAGATATCCCGCTTTTGAAATGATGACAATTTCTTCCCGGTATAGAGAACCATGGTGAACCATATCTCCCAGGACTTCTCCTACCAAACGTTCTGATTTTCCATTGGTAAAATTGGCGGCTGTATCCACCACGTTGGTTCCTGTTCCCAGAGCACGCCTCAGGCTCTGGATGTGGGATGGTTGGTCTATAGTTATACGATATCCTCCATATCCAAGCCGGGAAACACCAAGTCCCGTTTTGCCGGCTTCCGTATACCAGCCGATGGCTTTATAGGACGGATAGAGGTCTTTCATTCTGGCGAAATAGGAGTGCGTGGCCCCGCTACTGGCCTGTCCGCTCAATCGCTTTGAAAGGCGAAGAGCATTGTCCAGTGGTAGGTCCATGGATTATTCTCGGACCAGAAGATTTCTTGAGGCAAAGGCAATGAGGAAAAGCGATCCAATCAGTGCTATCGTCGCCGGGATATAAACAAACCATCTGAGGCCGAAATAGAAAGGGCCTGCGAAGAGAGCGGCCGAGAAAAAAAAGAGATAGAGAGATTGCCAGAAAGCGAATTCACGAAAGGTGTTTGGTTGTCCCTTCATCGTAAAAAGAGAAATTGTTGGAAATAGAAGTCCTAATCCTCCGATTCTCATTAGAAAGGCAATTGCAGGCAAACTTTCATAAAAAGAGAATGATTCTGGTTTTACCAGATATGGTAAAAGCCAATCTGGTTTTGCCAGAAGCAGTACGGCCAGCACCAGAAACGGAGCCGCAATGAGATTCACGTAAGTGGAAAACTGATTTCTCCAGATTCTCTTGGGCATATAAATTGAAGTTCTACTGCCGCAAAGAATCTGTCAAATGGAAATTCTTAACTGACGTATGTTTCAAGGGGCGTGACGCTACATAATCCCTGATTATTGCTTAAAACCTTCGGTAACCAACCAATTTTTTCTCCGGAGCAAATGCGTGAACATCAGCCTGTGTGTTACGAAATGAGAATGTCTGGTGCGTTATTTGAATTCACGATAAAGCAGGCTGGGCTGAATGCCATGATTGTTTTGATACTTGCCGGATCGGTACTCCTGAATTTCGCCCTCTATGGTATGGTAAAAGATCTGGCAGATGCCAACGCCTGGATATACCCGTATAGGGTGAATGGTATACATTTCCAGTGTCCAGTAACCTTTGAAGCCTACATCACCAAATCCTGCGGTAATGTGAACAAAAAGACCCAGGCGCCCAATGGAAGATCTTCCCTCCAGCATGGGCACAAGGTTTCTGGTTTCGGTGTATTCCAGGGTGCGCCCGAGGTAGAGTTTGTGGGGTTGGAGCTCGTATCCATCCTCCGGGATGACAATTTTTTCAAATCGGTTTTCGCTTTTCATATCCAGTGCAGGATTCGTATATACCATAAGTTCATTATGGAGGCGTAGATTATAGGAGTTGGGGTTTACCAGGGAGTGATCAAAGGGCTCGATGAGAATGTCCTTGTTCATTCGTTTCACAATTTCGGGACCGGTCAGTATCATATGGGTCTACAGTTGAAATTCCCCACTATCTATGACAAGTGAAATCCATGGAAAAACGCTCCTTCAGGGCTGCTCTGGTCTCGGTCGTAGCCGGTAGTCTCATTTGCGCCTTCAAATTTATCGCTTTTTTCTATACGGACTCCAGCGCCATCCTTTCGGACGCCCTGGAGAGCATCATCAACGTCGTGGCGGCCATCTTTGCCGCCTATTCCATCCATGTTAGCGCCCGGGCTGCCGATGAGGACCACCCCTATGGTCACGATAGAATGGAGTATTTTTCGGGGGGAGCCGAGGGTGTTTTGATTCTTCTGGCAGGGATTGTGATCTTTTATGATGCCCTGGGCCAATTCATCCATGGCAGCAAGGTGCGGGAACTGGGCGGTG
>JBNLFC010000009.1:3097-22044 GCA_050305335.1 Leptospirales bacterium | reverse complement strand
ACTCAATATTCCCGATTCATACCTGGTGCCAGCTACAATGATTGATAGATACGAATCATTTCAGTAGTATGGTGTTTCCAATCAAAGAATCTAGCCCTCTTTAGTCCATTTTCTACAATTTTTTTTCTCTTTTTTTCGTTATACAACACTTTATCCATAGCAGTCAACAATGATGAGCTATCATAGGGGTCAAAATAAAGGGCACTGTGGGACCCAATTTCAGGCAAAGAGGATGCTGTAGATGAGAGAACCGGCACTCCACAGGCCATGGCTTCGATTACAGGAAAGCCGAATCCCTCCAGCAAGGAGGGCATGAGAAACAATTCGGCTCCGCTATAGAGCAACGGCAGCTCTTCCAGCGGTAGCATGGGAGCAAGATGGATTAAAGAAGAGACCTGGAGGGATTCTACCACTTCGGCCACATAATCCGGAAGCCGCCCCGCTGATCCTCCGATCACAAGGGGAATTTTTAACTCACCAGATTTCCATCTTTCAGCCAGACTGCGGATGACAAAGTCCATATTCTTATGTCGTTTCCCAATTCCCACCACGAGAAAATACCTGGCAGGTAATGAGTATTTCGTTTTAAATAGAGAGATGGATTTTGCAGACCTGGGATAAAAGAGTGAATGATTGATTCCATTGTAGACTACAGTCGTTTTTTCTTCGGCAGCAGGGAATCTTGCAATCAGTTCACGCCTGGTTGTTTCGGATACCGTAACAATTGCTCTGGCATATCTACTTACGGCTGTTAGAAAAAGAGTGGCATACGCCCGGTAGGCCGGACCGGCAAACTCAATGGATTGAAGATGAATGAGATCATGAACCACAACCACGCTATTTTTCAGGTGCCGCAATGAGGCGTTGTAATGGGGACTGTGTAAAATATATCCTTTTTTTAAGGCAGGGAATTTCAACTGCTCTGCAATGGAGTAGATGGGCGAGTAGAAAGGAGTGATCGGTCCGCGAAACTCGGGAAAATATTGCTGGATGAGTCCGGGGTCTCCCAGAAGTTCCAGAGGGATAGGAGAGTGGATGAGATGTTGCACCACATTCTGGATTTGAGTACCTATCCCTGAGTTGCCCACCATCCTGGCATCGAACATGATTCCTTTTATACTCATCAATTTTTCATTTTCAAACAGGGCCCTTTTAGAGAAAAGATCCTTTTATTGTGTTATCGAAAAATTTGTTAAAAATTGAGCAAAAGTGTAAGCGCCCTGCATTTGTAAATGTCCGGGGAGTTATTATTACTGTATCGTTGCTGGTATTTCTTTTCTCCGGAGCTGCATGTTCCAGCAAAGCCGCCGCTCAATATAAACCGGATGAATCCAACGCCAGAATTCTTGCTGCTTACGGTGCAAAAAATCTAGAATGTGGTGTGGATAGACAGCCCGATTTTCCTGTTTTCGACGATGCCACCAGAGTCAGTGTGGACAACTGCGTGCTGGAGATTGTGGCTACTGACTGCTCCATCTGGGGGGGGGCTATTGTATCGTTGCCCATGTGTCTCTCCATTCAGTTGAACCTGAAATAGTTACATTACCCGCAACTTTTCTTTTCATGCTAAGGCAGGAGCTGGTTTTTTCGTTTCAATACCATATAAATTATGTCGATATCAGGCGGATCCACACCTGAAATACGCGACGCCTCTTCCAGAGTTTTTGGTTTAAAACGATTGAGTTTCTCTCTGGCCTCTTTTTTTATTCCTTCCAGAGTTTCAAAATCAAAATTTTCGGGTATCTTTTGCGAGAGGTATTCGGCCCTTCTCTGGACACTTTCCCATTCACGCTTCATATAGCCCGAGTATTTTACTTCCATCTCCAGAGCCTTGCGTTCATCTACGAGTAAATCAAGAATCTCAGGCAGCAGTTCCGCAATATCTTCTATGCTGAACTCAGGCCTGCGCAGGAGAGAATCCACAGTTTTTCCGAAGCCCCCTGCTGGTGCTTCCACATTTTTGCGAGCAAGCAATGCGTCTAACTCGGGTCCGGGTTTGATTCCGGTTGTGGTGAGGCGTTTGCGAACTGATTCCACTCTCTGATAGCGTTCTTGCATGCGCCGGTAAGGTTCATCTTGAATCAGACCCAATCGATGAGCGTGACCCATCAATCTTTGATCAGCGTTGTCCTGTCGCAAAAGCAGACGGTGCTCTGCACGGCTTGTAAACATTCTGTATGGATCTTCAATGCCTTTGGTAACAAGATCATCCACAAGAACTCCAATGTATGCTTCATGCCGTTGCAGTATGAAAGGACTCTCTTTGCGTTCAGAACAGATAGCATTGATTCCTGCAATCAGTCCCTGGCCTGCAGCCTCTTCGTAACCGGTGGTGCCGTTGATCTGGCCGGCAAAAAAGAGGTTTTTTACTGCCTTTGTCTGCAGGTCATGAGTGAGTGAACGGGGGTCAACATAATCATACTCAACAGCATAGCCAGGGCGCATGATTTCAGCATGTTCCAGCCCTGGAATGGATCGTACCATTTGCCATTGAACATCTTCAGGTAGCGATGTGGAAATGCCATTTAAGTATACTTCGCCATTTTCTATACCCTCCGGCTCCAGAAAGATTTGATGGCGATTGCGTTCGGCAAAACGAACCACTTTGTCCTCGATGCTGGGACAGTAGCGTGGACCTGTTCCCTGAATTTGTCCGCTATAAAGAGGAGCCCGGTGAAGATTATCGGTGATAAATTTGTGAGTTTGATCGTTTGTATATGTGATATAGCAATCAATAAGAGGTTGGGCGATCCCGTCGGTCTGAAAGGAAAATGGAGATGGCGGTGTATCCGATGGTTGCTTTTCAACCCGACTCAAATCAATGCTGGAAAAAAGGACTCGAGGAGGTGTCCCGGTTTTTAGCCGATTCAACTGAAATCCATGCTTTTCCAGAGACAGAGACAACTCATTGGAAGCGCTGTCACCCAACCGCCCGGCATGGGCCTGGTATTCACCAATGTGAATCAACCCCCGCAAAAAAGTGCCCGTGGTTAATATTAAGTATTTTGTAAGTATTTCATGCCCACGAGCAGTTTGAACACCTCGAACCACATAGCGGTAATCTCCTCTCAAGCCAGAAAATTTGTTGGAATCATAGGGCTCGGTAGTGATTGCTGTGACTTCATCCTGGCGAACGGTTAATTTTCTCGTGCACTCCAGTAGATATTTCGCATAATTCTGGTAATTTTTCTTATCTGCCTGAGCCCGGGGCGCCCAGACAGCAGGTCCTCTGGATTGGTTCAGCATTCGAAAATGAATCCCGGTGCGGTCGATGATGTGTCCCATGAGTCCGCCCAGCGCGTCCACCTCACGGACAATATGTCCCTTGGCGATTCCACCGATGGCAGGATTGCCGGACATCTGTCCAATGGTATCCAGGTTCATGGTAATGAGCAGTGTGGAGAGACCTCCCCGCGCACAAATGTGTGCTGCCTCAATGCCAGCATGGCCGCCACCTACGACAATAACATCAAACTGATCCGGAATGGTGTGAGAAGACATAAAAATCGGGAGACTTTGTAGAAACGAGACTCGAAAAAGAACTGATTGTCAGATAATAAATAAAACTTGCCGGAGACAATCAGATTTGAAGTGTGATTGCCCCCTGCGACGGATTTCATAAAAAGGACTTATGGCCTCTATAATTGTCATAGGCGCCGGCATCCTGCAGATTCCCTTGATTCGCACCATCGAAAAGATGGGCCTGACTCCCATTTTGTTTGATGGGTCCTCTGATGCTCCCGGTATGCAGCTGGGATTCAAGGGTTGCATAGCCAGCACGCAAGATCCAGCCGCGTGTGCCCGTGTTGCGAGCGAACTGGAAGAGAGAAGTCAGGTAAAGGGAGTGATTACTGCGGGAACAGATGCCAGCCGGGCAGTGGCTGCCGTGGCTTATGAGCTGAAGCTTCCCGGAATTAGCAAGGAAAGCGCCCTGGCCGCATCCGACAAAATCATTATGCGTCAAAGATTGAAAAAAGCGGGTGTAGCTGTACCAGATTTCTGTCAGATACAGGATTCGGAAGATATTTTGTATGCCGCAAAGGAAATGGGCTTTCCCCTTGTTCTCAAGCCTGCCAGTAGCATGGGAGCGAGGGGAGTCATCCTCATTCGCAATCGTGATGAAGTTCGTCCGGCCATGGGACATGTCCGGCCCTATTCCAGAGACAATCGATATATTCTGGAAAAGTATATGGAGGGTCCTGAACTTTCGGTAGATGCCCTGGTCTTTCAAAAAAAAAAATGGATTACCGGAATAGCCGATCGTTTAATCACAGGTGCTCCCTACTTCATTGAAACCGGACACAACATGCCTTCCTCAATGCCGGGTGACGTATTAAAGGAAGTGGAACAGATTATGTTTCGCGCCATGGATGCTCTTGGCATTGATCATGGAGCGGGAAAAGGTGACATAAAAGTCACACCGGAAGGTGTTATGATCGGGGAGGTCGCAGCCCGTCTTTCCGGTGGCTATATGTCTTCTCATACTTATCCTCTTTCTTCGGGAGTTGACCTTCTGAAAGCAGCCGTGGAAATCTCCATGGGAATTTCGCCTGAGTCATTGACTCGAACGAAAAAGCTGGTTTCCATAGAAAGAGCAATTCTGGGACCTACGGGCAAGGTCTTGAATATCTCTGGTCTGGAAGAAGCCGGCAAAATAAATGGCCTGGCGCACATTCATCTGAATGTTCAGGTCGGCGACTTATTGCCAGTGCCCGCAAGTAATGTAGATAAAGCGGGTAACGTAATTGTCGTTGGATCTGATTTACAGAGTGCTCAATCCATTGCCCGGCAGGTTTTACAATGCATTCAAATCGATACGGATGAAAGCTATACATACACTGATGAAGAGATTCGCAAGCAAGCAGCCTCGAGGTTTTCTGCGGAAGTCTGTCGGGTTTGCGATAGTTGTGATGGTGTTCGGTGCTCCAGTAGCGTTCCGGGTATGGGTGGTGTCGGTCGAATGAATCTTTTTCGTAAAAATGTGGAGCAGCTAGCTTCTATTTCCATTGTACCTTGCTACCTGGTCTCAGAAAAGAAAATAGAGACTTCCATTTCATTTCTGGGCAAGCGAATCTCATTTCCCATTATGAACGCTCCTATGACGGGAGTGCAGACCAATTTGAAGGGAGTTATAGGGGAGTTCGAATTTTCCAGGATCATCACGGAAGCGGCTCTCTCTATGGATTCCGTTCCATGGTTGGGAGATGGAGCCACCGCCGACAGGTATAGAGAGGTTCTGGACGCCATGTCAGCCGGGGGGGGAGGCGGTGTTTTCATTACAAAACCAAGAAGTGATGATGAGGAGATTTTAAAAAGGCTACGCTATGCTGAAAAAGCCGGGGCGCTGGCGGTGGGCATTGATGTGGACTCCATTTCACTGCCCACCATGCGAGATCGTGTTTCTCTAATCAAAAGAAGCGGCCATGAGCTGAGAAAAATCAGGGAAAGCACACAGCTTCCGTTTATTTTAAAAGGCATTCTCTCTTCCCGCGACGTAGAGGAAGCCATCAAAGCAGGCGTGGATTGTGTCGTACTCAGCAATCATGGCGGTCGAGTATCCGATCATTTACCTACAGTTCTTGACGTAATTGATGAAATTACGACTCAATGGGGAGACAGAGTGGTGATATTGGCCGACGGGGGGATTCGATCTGGTGAAGACGCCTATAAAGTCATGAAGTTGGGGGCCAGGGGGGTTCTTGTGGGCCGACCGTTTCTGATTTATGCTGTGGGTGGTGGTAGAGCAGGTGTAAAGTTTCTGTATCGTAAATTTTTCCAGGAATATTCGGATATTGCCAGAATTACCGGAGTGTCCCCTACCAAGGGTGATGAAAGCTGAAAATAGAATCTTGCAAGAATCGGACAGAAGTGTCACTATTTTTCCAGTTAGACTAAAAACATCTTGTAAAAATGCTATCAGATTTTTCTTTTATGCCACATTGGTAATGAAATTCATTAACAAATCAACTGAATTTCGGATCTTCGCAAATTGAGAGCAATGTTGAACATGATCCGTTTTTTTATATGAACTGAAACATGTATCAGCGTTTGCATATCGCAAACCAGTCGAAGCAATATGAAAAAAGTACTCATTGTGTCTTATTCACAGACCGGTCAACTGAACCGAATACTTGACAACATTGCCACCCCTTTGCGGGAAAACGGATCCATAGACGTGGAATGGACCACTATTACGCCTGAAAGGCCTTATCCGTTCCCATGGCCCTTTTTTAGCTTTTTCGATCTATTTCCCGAGTCCGTGTATCTGGATGGACCGCCCATTAAAAAAATCATTACAAAGTACCAGAAATATGATTTAATAATCCTTGGCTATCAGGTCTGGTTTCTTTCTCCCTCTTTGCCCGTTTCTGCATTTCTACATTCCGTTGAAGGCAGGGCATTGTTGAAAAACACGCCGGTGGTGGCTGTCAATGCATGTCGCAACATGTGGTTGAATGCATATGAACGACTGAAAGAAATGTTAAATGATGCTGGTGCCCACCTGCTGGATCACGTGGTTCTCGTGGATCAAGGCAATAGTTTTGCTACATTCATAACCACTCCCCGATGGCTACTGACCGGCAAAAAAGGTCCTTTTCTGGGAATGCCTGAAGCAGGTGTTTCGGAAAAGGCTATAAAGGATAGTGTCCGCTTTGGAAGAGCAATATCTTATGCTCTGGACAGTGGTAAGGAAAAAAATCGATCTCCTCTGCTCACAGGTTTGCAGGCCGTTGACGTGAATGACCGCTTAATTGCATCGGAAAGGATTGGCTATCGTTCTTTCAGAATCTGGGGAAAACTGATCAGGAAAGCCGGAAAACCCGGTGAAATCGGTCGCAGAATTGTGCTCACGCTTTATATTCTTTTTCTTGTTACTCTCATTGTTACGATTGTTCCGGTAACAGTTATGTTACGATACTTGATGTATCCTTTTGCACGTAAATCCTTGAGAAAAATGAAACACTATTTTGAGTTACCCAGCGGTTCAGGGAGCGAAAGAATGCAGGAGTTCTATGGAAATTCGTGATGCGTATATCACAAATGTGGCAGTTTTTTTTCCCGGTGATCCTGTCAGCAACGACGAAATGGAAAAAGTTCTTGGTTCAATAGGCGATAGAGCATCGAGAGCCAGGACACTTGTGCTCAAGAACAATGGAATTAAGAATCGGTATTACTCCTGGAACAGGAAAACAGGAAAATTAGACTATACCAATGCTCAAATGACGGCTAACGCCATTAAAAATCTGGAAAATAGTAATTTCAAACTGAGCGATATGGAGTGCTTGATTTGTGGTACAACCTTGCCTGACCAAATGATGCCGAATCATGCGGTTATGGTTCATGGAGAATTGCAACTGCAACCCATTGAAGTCGTTGCCACTTCCGGTATATGCCTTGCGGGTATTACGGCTATGAAGTACGCGTACCAGAACGTCATAACCGGGCATGTGGATAGTGCGGTTTCCACTGGCTCAGAAGTGGCATCTATGATTATGCGGGCTGAAAACTTTAAAGCCGAATCCGATCAGAAAATCAAGGAGCTGGAAAAGCGAAACATTATTGCATTCGAAAAAGATTTCTTGCGATGGATGCTTTCCGACGGTGCAGGCGCGGTTGTAATTCAGAATAAACCTTCCAGCAAAGGCATTTCCCTGAAAATTGAATGGATGGAAATACTTTCATTTGCTGGCGAAATAGACGCATGTATGTATGGTGGTAGTGAAAAACTGGAAGACGGAAGTCTGCGTGGTTGGGCTCAAATGTCTCAGCAAGAATGGCTGGAGAAGTCTGTTTTCAGTTTAAAACAGGATGTTGAGCTCTTAAATAATTCCATTGTCAGCCTGACAGTGGAGAAAGCTCTACAAATAATCATGAAAAGACGACAGATTACCGCAGACCAGATTGATTATTTTCTTCCCCACTATTCTTCGGATTATTTCAGGGAAAAGCTGATGGAAGGAATGGTAAAAATAGGTTTTGAAATTCCATATTCAAAATGGTTCACCAATCTCACTACGAAAGGTAACACAGGATCAGCTTCTATTTATATAATCCTTGAAGAAATATTTCACAGTGGAAAGCTAAAAAAGGGGGAAAAACTTTTGCTTTTTATTCCCGAAAGCGGTCGTTTTTCCGCCGGATACGTAATGTTAAGCGTGGTTTAGTATGCAAATTGAGGATGTTCCCCAGGAAGGCAATTCCACACATCCGGGTGAGCGTAAAGCGATTTATGCATTGAACCGGAATGGTGAATATGAAATAGTCCCCTCACAAGGCTGGAAGGTAGAAGAGCTGGTTACAACCGATGCAATTCGCGAACTGGAATTGAAGGCCGCCGAAGCTCTACAGAGAGTGAAAGACGGCATTTCCAGTCCGCTGGAATACTATATGTATTCTCAACGGTTGGATGTGACACTCCTTGCCCAGAGCCTCGGTTTCTGGAAATGGAAAGTTAGACGTCACCTCAGTCCTTCAGTTTTCGCCAGATTGCCCTTGCGCACTTTACAGGTTTACGCAGATTTTTTCGGCGTGAGTGTTGATAAACTAAAAAGAGTTGAATAGTTATTTGCCGTTTATGGTATTTGAGAAAGGTTCCGTATGTCTGATATTGTTTTGCCTTATAAACATCAACAGTCCGCTCACTGCGAAAGCGGTGTCGTTTCCGGGTTGCTCCGATATCATGGTCTGGACATCTCCGAACCTTTGATTTTTGGACTCACCTCGGCGTTGACTTTTGCCTATCTTCCCCTGATAAAAATGGGCGGAATGCCTTTGATCGCCTATCGTATGCCTCCCCAGCATATTTTAAAAGGTGTGAAAAAAGCTTTAGGCGTAGATATGAAAAGAGAGTTTTTTAAAAATCCAGATGATGGTATGCGGGCACTGGACAGACATCTGGATGAGGGGCGTGTGGTGGGATTCCAATCTGCTATCTACTGGCTCTCTTATTTTCCTGCTGATATGCGATTTCATTTCAATGCCCACAATCTGATCGTGTACGGTAAAGAAGGTGATGAGTATTTAATCAGCGATCCTGTATTTGAGCATACAGTTCGTGCACCAGCTCACGAATTACGGAGATCCAGATTTGCAAAAGGAATACTGGCCCCCCGAGGACTGATCTACTACCCGACAAAAATTCCTGAAAATCCGAACTATGACAGAGAGTTAATCACCGCTCTGAAGAAAACTTTAAGAATCATGCATGCACCTCTCCCCATGATCGGCATTCGTGGAATGAATATGATTGCTTCAACCGTGGAGAAAATGGGCAAAAAAGGAAAATCCAATGAAGAGGGTCGAAAATTCATCGGTCACATAATTCGCATGCAGGAGGAAATTGGTACTGGAGGAGGCGGATTTCGTTTTATGTATGCAAGTTTTTTACAGAAAGCATCTGTAATTTTGAAGAATGATCAGTTATACGACGCCTCCCGCCAGATGTCTGCTGCCGGTGATCAGTGGAGGCTGTTTGCTGCCAGCGCTGCAAAAATGTTTAAAGCAAACGATATTCAGTATACATCCATTGCCCAACAAATTCGTGAGTGCGCCGCAAAGGAAGAGGCTGTTTACAAAGTGATGAAACTTGCTTTCAAAGGCTAAAAGCCTTCTGGTAACTTTTAATGTTAATCGTATTGGAAAGGGTGATCTAGAAAGAAGTGGATCATTTATCGAGGTTGTCCTGAACTCCGGACAACCTCGATTCTCATTGTGTTCTTCGAACAGCTTTAATATTCTTTAGAACTTCAGCATTGTACCGAATGTAATATCCGTTGCAAGAGCCTTTTTGTCCGGTATCTGCATATTGTCCACGTAATCTGACGTATCAACCAGAGTAGCTGCTCCGGTGGTAGCATTGATGCTACGTATATGTCGCCACATAGTGATCCGCTCGCCGTCATGGTATGTGGTTTCAAAGCGTTGCACCTGTATATAAAATGTCAGGTTGGGATGGGGGTGAATGCCAATATTAAATCCGTAGGTTAGATTCTTTTCCACATTTCCCATGGTAGATGCGCTATCCCCATCGAAAGCGATGGACCTGGTCAGTGCTTCAATGTTTGTATAGGAACCGCTTGTTGCATGAGGCGATGCAAGGGCTTGTGGGTTGAGGATCTTAGAAATCCCGACAAAGTGAGCCAGACTCAATACGGAAAGAATCTTATATTTTCCCGCGGCCCATGCGCCCGCTTCGTATATGGATTCGTAGGTGTTCATGGGAAAATATATGTATCGCCGCAATTCAACGGAAGCCGTTGCAGGATCTACCCTGCCCAGAGCCGTATCCTGGATTTTGTCGGAGTGCATTCTCTTCTGGGCTTTGCCGAGGGCAATGGTCCGAAGATCCCCCAGATTCTCTCCATAGTAAGCTTCCAGGGCGAAATTTATTCTACCTTTCAGAGTGATATCCGTACCGAGAGAAACTCCTTTGGCCGGTTTCAACACATTTTTGCCGCCATCGATATTGATTTTATAAGGGTATCCGTTTGTAACCGAAGCGGGCATCTGTAATCCCTGCTCCCAGGCATAGAGAACGTCAGTCATAGTACTCTGATAGTCTCTTGGATCCCAGAGCAACGGATCTCCCGCCCTGATACTCTGTTCTATGTACTTGTTCTGGTGAACGATATCGGCATAGATCCCTGAAAGATTGAATTTGATCGAATCGGTCGGCTTTACGGTCAGAAGAGCTGTGTACACAGGCCTGTTACCAATTTCGTGCTTTACAATTGGTTCGTCTAACGCATTGGCATTGGTGTTGCCCAGAGCAACTTTCAAATTAACACTCTTATGCAGGTCGAAAGAAAAACCGGCTCGTTCCGTCATCATTCCTACGTTTCCCGCACCGAGCTGCCAGGCTACAATGTTGTAGTTAGCCAGCGGACCTTGCGGGGAAAAGATGTCCCACATCTGTCCGGCAAAAATTTCCATCCATTCCGTGGCTTTGTAATTTACAATCGCCTGGCGAAGCCGAAGTGTTCCCACTGATGTATTGGCCTGACTTTTGTCAAATCCACCCTGGAAATCCAGTTCCAGCTTTCCGCTGATTCTCTTCCCATCTCCCACAACCACTCCCAGTCGCGAATTGTGAAAAATTAACTGGGTTCGGGGCTCTTTATCGTCAAACTGTGTAGCCCTTTTTGCCGAAGTAGGCGTGGCCAGATTCTCATGTCCGAATGAGAGAATAGCACCATCGGCACGGTGATAGTCTCCTTTCAAGAAACCATAGAGTTTCGCCGTAATTCCCGTCGGCGTTTTCTCTCCTGGCTGCTCTTTGTTTACAGTTTCTTCTTTCGGTTTTTCTTCGACCTGCGCCTTTGTCGTTTCCTGACCGAAAACGGACGTAGCGCAAATCAAAAGTCCACCTGCCATCCATAAATATCCGGCTTTGATCTTTATCATGCGTCCTCCTGTTTTACCTTTTCCCAGGCCCCCGTGTTTTCCAGACAGACCTGTAATTTCGTTTATATAAACCAATAAATTCTATCAAATAAGTCCCTGGCCTGGTGCTTTTAACAGTTCACTCAGCGTTGCAATTCCCCGTCCCTTCGCCCGTTGCAGCAGGACAAGGAGTAGCTTTGCAGTGATCAGAGCATCGCCCCATGCTGTGTGCCTGGCTACAGGATCAATCCGGTGTTCGGCTGCCAGAGCATCCAGACTGAAATCTCCTGCGCGATAGAAATCATCTGATACGACCGATCCTCCCAGACGCCTTGCCAGTACCATCGTATCCAGTATCTGGTTTTGAATTCGAAATCCCCATAGTCTTTCTAACGACTCACCAAGGATCGATCGGTCAAACCTGGCATTGTGAGCAACGAAAACCGAATCATCTAGATATTTCAAAAATGCTTCCAGAATCACCTCTTCGCGCACTCCTTCAGCCGACTCGGACGGAAGAATGCCATGGATATGCACAGTATCTCTTGCCACTTCCTGGTTTGTCCTGATAACCGCCTCAAAGGAGTCTTCCACACAAATCGCACCTTGAACAATGGCAACAGCACCGATGGATAGAAGCACATCATTGCGAGGATCAAGACCGGTTGCTTCCGTATCCAGAACCACAAAACGAACGGCTTCCATGGGAATGCCGGATTTTTGTCTGGACTGGTTTCTGCGAAGATATTCACAGACATTCGCCGGAAGATCTCCATTTGCACACTTTGCGTTAAGCCTCCTATTCGTTCTGGAACCGAACAAATCCTACCCCAGATAATCCAGTTGAAACCGCATTCGCAGGACCGTCTGGAATTCATTAATAACCTGAAAAGAATTTCTCAGGATCTGCCTCTCTATCTTGCCGATTTTTCTCGGTTCCAGAAAGCGACCTGAATCGCCATGCTCAATCCCGCTCTTCGCGCGATATCTCATCATGACCTCATAGGCGAACGAAGCCTCTGTTGCGATAGTCGCAAGTCCAGCATCCTTCTGACCGATTTTTCGCAATCGTTCCGGAGTTGAATAGGCGTCCCGGATTTCGAAAGAGAGGGAGAGAACGCGAGCCGCATCGGCAATTGGCATCATGGCCCTGAGTTTTACATCAAACTGGTTTTTGTGCTCCCCGCCTCTTTCGAGGATAAAGCCTCGAAAAAAACTCAAGGGAGGCGGATTTAAAAGGGCGTTTTTTGCCAGATATGGAAGAAAAAGCTTTTCAGTCTGGATCATTTGATATATTGAATCGGTTAGCTTTTCTGCAAGGCTCACCTCTCCATAAGTGGGCCGAAAATCAAAAAAAATGGTGGCGTGCATGAGTGCTTTGGGTTCCGGAACAGCGATCCATTGGTGAAAGGTCTTTTCCCACTGCGAAAGGGGAAGGCACCATTTCGGGTTCGAAGCCATCATATCCGATGGACAGCGTGTGAATCCACAGGTAGCGAGATTTTCGGTGACCGCTTTTCCCAGACTTAAAAAGAACTCACGAGCCTCTTCCTGTTTTGCATCCGGCGGATTGTCATAAAGAATTGCATTGTCCTGATCCGTAGGGAGCATCTGTTCTTTCCTCCCTTCGCTTCCAAGGGAAAGCCAGCAGAAAGGAACAGGCGGCTCCAACCCTTCTGCCTTCCGCTCCAATAAAACCAGATCGATGGCGCGACGGATCAATGCATCGTTGATCTCCGTATTGATTTCAGCAATAAACGATACGGAAATGCCTTGATCCAGATAATGAAAAATCAAATCATCGGCTCGCTTACGAATGCGAGCCAATCTCTCTCCGCTTTTTGCCTGACGGATTTCTTTTACAAGAACTGCTGGATTGTTTCCATGCAAGAGCAGAACGTCATGTTCGGACACCACTCCCAGGACGCGTGAATGAATGCTTCCGTCTTCAGTGATGCACAGGTGACGGATGTTGCGATTCATCATGCGGATGATCACAGAAGAGACGGGAAGATCTCTTTGCACCGTTTCCACCGGTGAGCTCATGATATCGTCCACCGGAGAATCAATGTCCACTTCTCCTGTCACGATTCGTTTTCGAAAGTCCGTATCGGTTAGAATTCCCAGAGGTCTTTCGTTATCATCCCGCACAATGATAGATCCTACGTTTTCCGCCGTCATAATGCGGGCCGCTTCCCGGATGGTCGTTCCGGGAGTGCAGGCGATGATGGGACGTTCCAGATCCAGAACCAGTGCATCTTCTTCGCGCAGTGCGGTCATGCGATCCGATCCCGCTTCGCTTAAGCGAAGACCGGCTTCATGATCTCTGTTTTTCTCACGGCCAACGCTTGCGAAACCTGCCGCAAAGAAAAGCGAAACCTTTGGGCTGGATTCGAGGATTGGGCGAAAATCGTTCCACGGAACCAGGAGGACCATGCTGTCCTCCACGGCTACGGCAGACGTTGCGTAAGGGCGATCGGCAAGAAGCGCATCCACACCAAAGACATCCCCTTCGTCGCAGATATCGACCACCTCTTCAGAGCCTGAATCATGCATCCGAATGGAGATCAACCCTCGCTCTACAACGTAAAGAAATCCAGTATGTGATCCATCTTCCGTGTAGACGATCTCGCCTTTTCCGAAAAAGCGAATCCGAACCCTTTCAGCAAGAATGAACAGATCCTCCCGTCCGAGATACGAAAACGGAGGAACTCCATTTAAGAACTCAACCAGCCGCGTTCGAATACCGGACGAAGAGTGATCCAAACCTGTTTCTTCCACGAAAGGCCACCTGTGATATCAGTCAGTATCAATGACCCGCAGCGGGACCGCCGGCACCTCTCGGATAACGAATACTTTCTATCATATGTTGAATCTCTTCAGGTGGCGCTTTCGTCGACCTGGATACGATCAGAGACACGATCACATTGATGAACATTCCAATGGTTCCGATCCCTTCGGGCGAAATACCAAACAACCAGTGTTCGGCATTATTCAGATCGGGACTGATGAATTTGAAGAAAACAATGTAGCCAGCCGTAAACAGAATTCCCGTAGCGAGACCGGCGATGGCTCCTTCTTTGTTCATCCTTCGATCGAAAATTCCCATGAGAATCGCAGGAAAAATGGAAGAAGCCGCGAGACCGAACGCGAACGCTACGACCTGGGCGACAAAACCCGGCGGATGGATGCCAAAGTAGCCTGCTATGAGAACGGCTACACCGGCTGCAATACGCGCTGAAAGAAGCTCACCTTTTTCCGAAATTCCTGGCATAAGGGTTCTTTTCATCATATCATGGGCTACTCCGGTGGAGATAGTCAGAAGTAAACCTGCTGCCGTAGAAAGAGCCGCTGCAAGACCGCCTGCCGCAACAAGACCCACAACCCAGGCTGGAAGATTCGCGATCTCCGGGTTTGCCAGAACCATGATATCCCTGTCGACGTAGAGTTCGTTTGCATTGTCAGTGAGTTTATTGGTCACTGCTCTTTCTCCATATTTGCCTGCCTCTCCGGAAAAACTTGGAGCGCCTTCGAAAGGTGCTCCCGGCCTGTACTGAATTACTCCATCACCGTTTTTATCTTTCCAGGCAACAAGTCCCGTCTTCTCCCAGCTCAAATACCACGACGGGGCTTCTGTAAACGCTTTCTCATTGAGCGTCAGAATCATGTTGGTTCGAGCGAAGGCACCAATGGCCGGTGCGGTTGTATAGAGAAGAGCGATGAAAAGAAGAGCCCATCCAGCCGACTTCCTTGCATCCCGTACTTTCGGAACTGTAAAAAATCGAACAATTACATGAGGCAGCCCCGCCGTTCCCACCATGAGCGCCATGGTGATCATAAAAACGTCAATCAAAGGCTTCGAACCGCTCGTATATGCTGCAAATCCCAGCTCTCGATGGAGATCATCAAGAACGTCCAGCAGGTACGTTCCTGCCGGAGCTCCTGCCTTCGCAGCAATGTCATCTGTAATGGAGCTTCCCAGTCCGAGCTGGGGAATAAAATGTCCGGTTACGATGATTGAAATAAAAATCGCCGGAACAAGATAAGCGAAAATCAAGACGACGTACTGAGCCACCTGGGTCCAGGTGATTCCTTTCATACCGCCCAGAACCGCATAGAAAAAGACAATGGCCATCCCGATCATGACCCCATGCTCGATTCCCACACCAAGAAATCGGGAAAACACCACGCCCACGCCTCGCATCTGACCGGCTACGTAAGTGAACGATATAAAAATCTGTGCCAGTACTGCGACCATTCTGGCTGCGCTGGAATAGTAGCGATCGCCGATAAAATCAGGAATTGTAAACTTTCCAAATTTTCTTAGATAGGGTGCAAGAAGAAGGGCCAGAAGAACATATCCACCGGTCCATCCCATGAGATAAACTGATCCGTCAAAACCGAGAAAGGAAATCAAGCCCGCCATAGAAATCCAGGAGGCGGCGCTCATCCAATCGGCTGCCGTCGCCATTCCGTTTGCTACGGAGGGGATGCTGGAACCAGCAACGTAAAAGTCCTTTGTTGAGACGGCGCGGGACCAGATAGCGATCCCGATATACAATGCGAAAGTTGCTCCGACAATAATGTATGTCCAGATAAGTATCGACATCCAGTCCTCCTTTTATTTCTCATCTACGTCATAGTCACGATCAAGTTTGTTCATGAGCGCGACGTATACGAAAATCAGGATAACGAAAACGTAAATCGATCCCTGTTGAGCAAACCAGAAACCCAGCTTAAAACCGCCGATTTGAATTTGATTCATAGGGCCGGAGAAAAGGATCCCGAAACCATAGGAGACCAGAAACCAGATGGAAAGCAGTATACCGACATAGAGAAGGTTTCGCTTCCAGTAACGGCTCATATCAGAGTTATTCTTCACAGACACCTCCAGATACGCTTAAATCATTTTACATTTGGTACAACGAGACGCATCAGGTCATCGACTGATTCCTGGCTGCGGCAAGTGCTATTAGTCAGATAATAAGTGAGCTGGCAAGCAGTTTACCGACTAAATCCGGTTTTGAGCGAAAAAAAATTCACTTTCGCGGCAATGAATCAGCGAAGGTGGCGGCGAAGGGCGTGCATCTGCCTTCGCCTTTTCGCTTAGAAAGATTCTATTTTTGTCATTTTTTTCGTTCATTTCTATGAAAGCCCTTTCGCTTTCGAAAGAGGGGGCAAAGGAGCAGATCATGGAAACCAGAGCGAAGCTGAATCGATCCGGCTATAAACGAATCATCACCATCTATCTGGTGATGATATTCAATGCTTTCATATTTTTTGGGGCTGCTGGCAGGCTGGACATTCCCCGCGCCTGGTTCTTTTTTGCCTTGCTCTTTTTCGGTCAGACAGCAGTCTTACTCCTTTTTGTTATCCGGTTTCCCGATATGGCTGAAGTGGTCAATGCCAGGGGCAAGGTAAAGATTACAAAAAGCTTTGACTGGTTCTTCCTGATTGGCTACACCCTCATCACATTTCTGCTTCTGCCCATCATCGCCGGCCTCGATGTTGGTAGATTTCGCCTATCGTCATTAAATGAGTGGTGGCTTGGTGTTGGCATTCTATTCTATTTTCTCGCAATGATCATCACCGGGTGGGCTTTAATCGAGAATCGCTTCTTTGAAACAACTGTGCGCATCCAGACAGACCGGGAGCACCAGGTCATATCCACCGGTCCCTATTCAATAGTCCGCCATCCGGGCTATGTGGGGATGATTCTTCTCTATTTCTCCCAGCCTCTGGTCGTCGGCTCTTTCTATGCGTTATCTGCTTCCTTTCTGACCGCCCTATTTTTTATCATTCGAACGGCGCTGGAGGATTCTACCTTAAAGAAAGAACTTCCCGGCTATCTCGAATATACGAAGAAGACTCGCTACCGCCTGGTTCCTTTTATCTGGTAGGGCTGCAAATCAATGGATACTCCAAAAAAAGGATTATCTTCAATTTTTCAAGGGTTTCAAAAATGCTCCATAAATGATCCCAATAAGCAGCAATTCAATTAACCCTGTGACTGTGGTGTACAGCAATGCATTCAAAGGTATATTAAACATCATCCAGGAAGATGCAACACCCATCACCACCCGAAAGAACCAGATGATGATGGCAAAACTGATTCCTTTTAGCAGACCTGTCTTACCAGGCAGGGCTCTGTACAATAATAAAAAAATGAATCCCATGATAAACCCGTAAAAAAGATCAATAACAAGGCCAGCCGGTGCATTGATGGATGTCTTAGCGATAGGCTTATATATTTGAAACAGCTCCTGAGCGAAGGGGTTAGCATGAATTACTCCATCAAGTATTCCAAATACAACTCCATTGACCATACTGACAATGAGATACCTGGTCATATTATTCCACCTCTGGCGAATTGGTCTGTGTCCGGCAAAAAAAAAGAATCATGAAGTTAAGCCCTTGTATAGTGAAGAAATTTTTTTGAAACCCCCATATACATTAACACAACCGTCCAGAAAGTAATTCCGATGGATTGCACAATCATTCTTACGGGCCCACTTAAAAAACCGAGACAGAATAATGCAATGCCAGACGAAAACAAGAAGCCGACTTTTTTAGAATCTTTCCAGATGTATCTTCCAATGTTTAGTCCACCCAGCATAAAAGAGAGTACGATTCCACCTGTAAAAGTCAAATAAAATGTATTCGAATAGATTGGACTATTTTTAAGGTTCAGAAGCTCAGGCACACTTTCTGCAATAATTGGCCAGAGAATAGTTTCGTAAAAAGCGGTTCCGCTAAAGCCAACCATAGCGATTACAAATACCAATCTTAAAAACTCATTGGCATAGTTTCTTTTAAAGCTGATTGTCGAATAATCGATATAAAACAGAATAAAAGAAACCATACCAATAAACTGCAATGAGTTTATGGGTATCCATAAAGGATTTTTGACCATTTCGGAATAATGATCAATTAATCCAGTCATACTTTGATCAGGAATGAGGTACAGAAAGGACCACCACCAGATTAAGTAGGAAGCGCCCGCCAGAAAGCTGTATAATGGAAGTAGTTTCATTTGCTGCAACCTACCTGAAGTAATTGAAATATCACAATTTGCTTATCATTTTTGAGATTGCTCAATGGGAGAGATTTATCCATAGCTTTGCAGACAGATATTAGTAAAAATAAAAATTTTGAAAACAAAAAATATCTTGTGAACTTTCTACTATTCCACTGAAATGAATGCGATGATTGACGCAGACAAATCGAATTCAGCTACACTCATGTTCGTCAGTAAAATCTGGAAGCGCGTACCACTTCTAATTCGAGCAATTATTGCAGGGGTTCTTGTTCAATCAATCGGCGTGTTAACATGGGTTTTAATGCTTGGTTTGCTGCCACCACCCTTGTCTGTTGCTGTTATGGGTGTTATTCTCCTGTTTTACTCTGGCTATTTTAGTGGTAATTTGTGGCAGGATTCTTCGGTAGAAGCCAGAAGAAAAAATTTTCGAAGAATAAGATTATCTTCGTCGGATTGGAAATGGGGACTATTCGGTACATTGATCTTTTTAGTTGCACTGCAATCAGCTACTGTTTTAACTTTCAAG
>JBNLFC010000009.1:0-3087 GCA_050305335.1 Leptospirales bacterium | reverse complement strand
TGAGTTTCCTTCGAAATCTACCTCTGATTATGGTTTAGATTCTCTACCAGTCTGGCAAGCCTGGATAACAATTCTCATGGCATCATTGGTTGCTGGTATTTGTGAGGAAACGGGATTTCGTGGCTATATGCAAGTTCCCCTTGAAAAGCAATATGGCCCTGTTTTTGGAATTGCAATTACTTCGCTCATATTCACAGCTTTGCACTTACACCAGGCATGGGCTCGACCAGTTCTTTTTCAAATATTTGCAATAAGTAGCATGTTAGGAATTTTAGCCTATGCATCCGAGTCATTAATACTGAGCATAATCGGTCACACGATCATGGATATTTTTAATTTCGCATTTTGGTGGACGAACCTGGCAGGAGGTTTAAGAATACAAACGATTGCTGTGACAGGAATAGATGTCTTATTTGTAATGTCGGTTGTAGTTCTTTCTATTTCCTTGCTTCTATTTTTTTGGGTGATTCGAAAAATTTTGTACCTTCGTCTGCAGAGATGAATTGTTAAGCGATGGTTCGTCTACGTGAAAACGATTGCAAAAAGTTGTCGGATTTTGGAATTTATTAAATCTAATAGCGATCCTCGGAAGAGTCTGCATATAGTAGGGAAGGATATTTAATCTTCTAAATCTATGTATCGCTTGAAGTGACGGACGTCGAATGAAAAAAATTTCAAGGGAATGAATGGATAAAAATGACATCTCAAACGGTTGATGCAAACAAAAATCAAGCCCCGGGCGTACGCCTGTGGTCTGCCATAATCCTCACGTACCTCTTCATCCCGCTGATTCTCTTTGTCTGCGCAGGAGATTTCAGCTGGTGGCCAGCCTGGGGCTATTCTGTAATGATATTTCTTGCCGGTGTCGTCGGGCGATTACTGGCGGAGAAGCGACACCCTGGAATTTTAGTAGAACGGATCACCGCAGAGAAGACGATGACTGCGAAAGCCTGGGACAAAGTGCTTTCTCCTCTGATGGCGATCAGTTTCGTATTCCCCCTTGTTATCGTCGCAGGACTTGATCACCGCTTCGGGTGGACACATCCATTTCCCATATGGCTGAATATCCTCGGTCTCGGCTTCATCGCGCTTGGTTACGTATTTTCCTCATGGGCCTTAATAGAAAATGCCTTTTTCTCTGCTACGGTGTACATTCAAACAGATCGGGGACATTCGGTCTGTGATAGCGGACCCTACAGAATAGTACGGCACCCGGGTTATGCCGGGAACCTTCTGGCCATTACCGGCATCATATTGGCCCTGAACTCCCTGTGGACTCTGATCCCTGCAATTGCGGCGCTGGTCATAGCCGTGATCCGAACTTCCCTTGAAGACCTGACACTGCATGAGGAGCTGACGGGGTATCGGGATTATGCAAGGCGTGTACGCTATCGCCTATTTCCTGGAATCTATTGAAAAAAATTCTGAGTTGAACGACTCCGCATAGGTGACGGAAAAAAATGAGTTCGACTCATCCCTGAGCGAACTTGTTACCAGGGCAGACAATGCCTTTTATCAGACCAGGGAACATGGGCATGCGAAAGACATTTGTGTCTCTCGCATGTAGTGCGTTAGTTTTCAATTTCTTCAGGACCGTTATCAAGAGGAAACGCTGGCCTTCCTGGAGGACGCGCTGCAAGCGAAAGCAGGAGTGGCTCATTGTCGTCCATTGCAATTCGATTGGAACGGATAGCTCCACAGCCTTTGCATCTATGAATCAGGACCCATTCGTCATTTCGAACCCAGATGGAAATTGGTTCCATAAGGCTTCCGCATTCCGATAACCTATCTCCTACGGAAAGATCTACATGGAGTGAATGGAGGCAGTATGGGCAATGGTTTCTATGAAGACCACCTGTCTCAGGGGGACTTACCATAGATTTACACTTCTTGCACCGGAATACTGCCTCAGTTACATCTCTGCGTTTCCGGGACTTGAATAAGGGCTGCTCTGGATCCAGGTCTTCCCTTTTGAATTTGCTATGATACTCTTTGCAGGATCGAATTTTCGAATACTTGTTCTTTTTCACACATTCCAGCGGTCAAGGTCAGTAAGACCTGCCATTCTTTGCGAATGGTTGAAAACTTTCCGGTCAGCTATTTAGAAATGATCCCGGAGATACCAGACCGAATGTCCATCTTTCCTGGACAGAGTGCGGAGTTGTGTCCATTTTTCTCGGACATATTTGTCTATGCACGTGTGAATCCCATGGTGGGGACTCGATGATCGTGGTACGTTCTTTGCATTGTAAGCTATAGTAATGAATACTCCATAAGAGCGCAGATGTTGTCGTAGTTGATTTCGGTATTCGAAATCGCTATGTTTCGAGAGATTTTATGGAGGAAATTAATTAAATAGGGTAACTAAAATGAAGCAAGTTGTTCTTGATGCAGATTCCGCAACAGTATGGGTGTATCCCACGAAAAAGGTAATTCACCATAAATTTAAACGTTACACATACGGAGATGATCTTAAAGCAGTACTGTTGAAAGGTCTGGAAACTCTGGAGAAATATCAATGCGACAAATGGTTATCAGATGATCGTGCAAACTCGGCACTTTCTTCTGAAGACAATGAATGGTCAGTGAAAGTATGGGCCCCTGAGGCTGCAAAAGGTGGATGGAAACATTGGGCTTTGATTTTGCCGGAGAAAATACTCGGGAAAATGTACATGAAAAGGGTTGTTGATGAATTTGCTAGATTAGGTATTGTAGTTGAATTTTTCTCTACCCCCGAAGAAGGATTGGAATGGCTTGATGCGCAGTAAAAAAGATCCCTCGTTGTTTTTTTTAGACAAATCTGCGATAAAAGTGTCCGGTACTTCTCTCTCTGTCTATGCGTTGAATTTATTCCCGCGGTATCAAGCACCTGATAGGTATCAGGGAAGGTCAGGTTAACATCCGCGACCGCGGCAACATCATGGCCTTCGATGCAGAGACCGGGGAGTTCCTCTGGCAATCGGCTCATCCGAAGCTCGGTGCGGGGCGCGTCAACGACTGGCCCCTCCAGGGGATCTGCTCGACGCCCGCGGCCGAAAACGGCGTCGTGTACTACGTTTCGAATCGCGCCGAGGTGATCGCGGCCGA
>JBNLFC010000008.1:0-23014 GCA_050305335.1 Leptospirales bacterium | reverse complement strand
TGAGCGAATGAAAAAGGCTGGATAGCTCTCCAGTTGCGTTCATCTGTTCTTTTTTCCGCAGATCTCCTGTGGCAACCTGAGAAAGGGTGTCTGCAATATTCCCGAGGGGTTTGTTCAGAGTAAACATTGTTGTGAGCTGGATGATTCCTGTCACAACAATGAGTCCTGCGATCATAAGAACGATAAAAGCAAGTGTTAAGCGATTACCAAATGTCTCCTCTCGTTCCAGATTGATGACCATGCTTACTCCACCCAGGACGGCATTTTCCTGAACCTGATGACAACCCAGGCAATTGATTCCCTTTCGATCGCTTGAAGCTACGTAGGGGAGGATCACCCGCATACTGGTTCCCCCCTTTTCATCCGTGATGCGTTGTGTAAATGGCTGGCCTGTCTGGATCACTTTTTTTTCCCTTTCATCCACAGGCCCGAGTAGTGACTCTTCCAATCCAAAGTGTCGATTTAGTTCCGGCGAGCGAAAAACATGGAGATTGCTGACCCCGTCGATCTTATTACTCTGCTGAATAATGAAATCGGCTTCTTTCATCCTCCCTGTGAGCATGAGAAAATTCAGGCTGTTCATGATGGAATCACCCAGTCGAATAGCCTGTTCCTTTACAATGACACGGCTGTTGTAATTTTGAGCGATAACACCTATGACCACTGAAACAGTCCAGAAAACGAAGAGAAGAGAACCGACCAGAATGATGTATCTGGTTCCTATTTTAACGTTTTGAAACACGATTCACAACTCTCCATAGCATTCATCTGCCGGGGTTCGAGAAACGAAAAGATGCAGTAAATAAATTTCTTTTAAAATCAGCATGGTTTAACTAAGCGAGATAGTTAAAAACCTTAACCATCTTGCTTGCTATTAAGATAGCCGGCACACAACAGTAAAACGTTGCTCTTTATCTCTTTGATGTAAACAAAAAAAAAGATTTTCCGGAAAAAGTTTCTGGTTCCGGGCAGGTCAAGACGGTTCTTTTTGTTTTTTTTAAAGGTATCTGGTTTCTTATCTAATGCGAAACTCTACCATAAATTGCTTCATACTAATACGGAGCATGGCTGGTTGCATATTCGAATCCTTCTGCGATCTCTTTCATTGCCTTCCCGACCGTCTTGTTTCTACAGAGCTGAAGTCTCTCTCTTATTCAGCGGCCCGATTCGCCATTGATGATTTCATGAATTCCTATCACTCCCCATCATCTACATGAAACGCATTTTCTGCATTGACAAAGGGATCGCCTTCCTCCTGGTTTACCGAGGCCGACTCTTCTTTAATTTGATTCTTTCCACTTGCTTTGGCGCGGAGCATCAGTGCATGGACTCTCTTTACCATCTCTTCGCAACGTCCCGGTGGCTTTGTGTAGATGAGAAGACCTGCATTGTAGTGGATGGGCCAGCCATCTTTTTCGGTAACATCCACCAGTTTTTTCATGATTTTGGCTAAAACGGACCTTGCAGCTTCGCCAGTTTCGCTGAACAGAATGGCAAATTCATCCGCGGATACGCGGGCCAGAAGGTCTGTTGTGCGGAGATTGTTTTTCAGGATTCTTGCACTGGATTGGATGATCATATCTCCCATACCACATCCGATTTCGTTGTTGACTGTTCTTAGATTGCTGATATCCAGATATGCGATAGCTGCGGGATGAGTGTACCTTCTGGCGCGATCCAGAACTGCCTGAGCTTCGGTTAAAAATCCGCGGCGATTGAGGGTCCCGGTAAAACTGTCATACCACTCCATGGTTGTGAGAACCCTGTTTTGTTTGTGAAGGAGATGGGTCAATCCGCCGGAGATCAATAAGTATACCA
Source organism: Leptospirales bacterium (assembly GCA_050305335.1). GTDB lineage: Bacteria > Spirochaetota > Leptospiria > Leptospirales > Leptonemataceae > JBNLFC01. Next base: position 21,196 of record JBNLFC010000008.1, on the reverse strand, counting down.
TATTGTATATGAATTTAATTAATAAGTTATCGTATGGAACTCCTGCTGGTTGGTCCCATATTGCTCCAGTTACCATTGGCGACAGGGTTAAAGTTGTGGATGCGATGATTGCCAGACTCAATGCTGGATAGAATCCGGTGAAATATCCGGTGGCCATTACAGGGAAAATCAACAGCAGACCCGCCACCATGGCGCTGGATTCATTTTTCCAGTAGAAAGCAAGTAATAGTGGTGCCACTATTGCGATCAGCGCAGAAGCGGCGAAAAGGCCAAGTTTCTGACTTTTGTTGAGTTGAAACCGTTTCTGCAGTGGTGATTCCAGAGGCTGTTTTTCGCTCATTGTTTTGCCCTCTCTTTATAAATATTGCGCATAATCCTGGGAAACCCCATGCTCCCCATTGCTTTTCCTGCAGTGAAGGCACCTCCCATAATTACTCCATTGATCCCCGAGAACATTGCGTCTGATCCGGTCAGGTATAAATTTTTGACGGGAGTCTTTATTGTAATAAGAGGATTGGAAAACTTATCCGGAGTGGGGGTCAGGCCGTAGATGGAGCCCCGGTGGGCGCGGGTGTAGTGTTCTATGGTCAGAGGTGTAGCTACTTCATGAAACTCGATGAGATTCTCAAAGCCGGGAATTTTCTCTTCGACAAGCGCAATCATGGCTCTACCGATGCTCTCCTTGAATGCAAGATAATCGTCACCGCGCTTTTTAACAGGTTTTTCTTTCCACTTTTCGAACAGCGAGTAATCAGCTGGCATGATGATCTGAGCGGTGTGGGATGATGAGTCTGGATTATTCATGGAGCTGAAAGAAACGAAACATGCCGAAGGTTTTTCCCGGGGGTCTGATAAGGTTTCGCAAAACCGGGCATCGGGGTCGGTAGATTGGTGAATCCATAGATTTTCTCCCTGGATCCCCAGTTTTGCCGGGGATTCTTTGAATCCAATGAATACGATGATTACCGAATAACCTGCCTTCAAAGGAGCTGGAATGCTCTTTTCGGCGTGGGAACGGTAGGGCTCCGGGAGCAGGTGTTCGTACGTGGACCAGGCGCCGGTGTCGGAAATGACTATGGGAGAGTGATAGGTCTGGACCGGTGCTTCCTGATCCCGGGAGTGAATAGCCTGCACTCCTGTAACGCGTCCACCCTCTACCATTATCTCCACTGCGCGTTTTAATACTTCCACTCTTCCGCCCGACTGTTCGATAGTGGGTATGATCTCTTCCGCCAGACGACTGGATCCCCCCACGGGATACCAGGCTCCGGTGGCATAGTGATCCTCGATCAGACAATGCAGTCCAATGGGGGAGCAGGAAGGGGGTAATCCATAGTCCCCGGAACGAGCGCACAGAGCTGCTTTGAGCAAGGGATCCTGGAACTGCCTGGAGAGATAGGTGCCGGTGGTGGTATCCCGGGAATATCGAATGAATGCTAGATACGGAGAGATCAGCAGTCTAACGATGGGGGGAAGATTGGTGGCAATCTGCAAAAAGATGAAGTGACGGGCTATGCGTTTGAGCGATTTAAAATAGGAGCGAAGAGCGCCGGATTCAGCCGGGAATCGTTCCATAAGCGTGGCCATCCATTGGTTCAGGTCGGAAGCCACCGGAAGATCTAATCCGGGAAGCAAATAACGTTCAAATATATGAGGCAAGTGGTTCCACTGAACAGGGTTTTTGCTGATATAGTCAAGAATGTGAGAAGCAGCATCAGAACCATCCATGGATCCAACATAGTGAAGCCCTGCATCAAAGCGAAATTTCTCCATTCTTTTAAAACTATGGGTGAATCCGCCAGCTTTGGAGTGCTGTTCCATCACAAGAACCTTGCGTCCACCGCTTTTAGCCAGCAATGCGGCTGACGTAAGACCTCCCAGGCCAGATCCGATTACAATGGCATCATAACTGCCCCTGGATGTATCTTTTCCCATGGCTCTATCATCAAACCGATTCCCTCCGGGCATGTCTTCCTTTTTTTCGGATGGGAGCCTTAGAACTCGCCTCAAACTCCATGGATGGTTCTGGAACGAGTTCTAAGGAAAAAGAAACTCTCCCTGCGGCAGCCCATGAGAGAAGGCTGATGCTTGCCGCTGTTGCAGCAAGGATAAAAAATCTTCGAGCGTAAGGATGGAGCTCTGGTATTCGATGGGAAAGGTCTTTCGATAGGGAGCCGGAACTACTAAAGTTACTCCATAGTTTTGCATCTCCTGTAGCTGATTGGAAGAGATACCCTGTTGCAGAGTGAGTAGATGTTTCCCGCCAATACGATCAGCTTCATTCAGTATCTGACGCCATCTATCTTTGCAGGTGGTCTTAACGCCCAGAAACGTCAGGCTCTCTGCGGGGAATGCCGGATCTCCGTATGCTTCCACGGAAGGGAAAATAAAGTCGGCCTTTTTATTGCGTTCGGTTTCAGCTTGAGAGGAGAAGAGGATGGCTTTTTGAGAAAAGATGTGCGCTATCTGGTTTTCCAGGGAGTAGCCTGCCCTGGATTTTCTACGGTTTAAAATTGTATTGGCGACCTGCACAATCTCTTCTACGCTTCCAAAGCCTTGATTGAGGTAGCTCGCATATTCCCTCGATTCGATAAACTTGAAGAGATCGAACTCCTGGCTGATCCAGGCAACCACCAGTTCATCTGGATTGGTTACGGGTTTTCCCGTTGCGAGTTTTGAGTATATCTGACGGGCCATGGAACTCAATTCTGAGGAGGGAGGAAATCCACTGGAAAAGGTCTTCAACCAGGGGGTAACTGCTTCGGTAAAGATTCGTTCCGGATCGGCAGGTGATTTTGGTCTGAGCAGGCGATAGGAGTGAGATGGTGAGATTCCCAGGGCATCGAAAAAGGCATCGATCTCATCGTCGCTGGATAGTAAAAACGCGTGAAAAAGCAGATTTCGATCTTTGCTGATGATCAGAATATCGCCAACATTGTCCGTGCGTAGAAATGAAAAGCCTCTGGTAAGGCGATATTCTGAACGGGTTTTTTTTCCGTACCAGATAAACCTGGAGAGAGTTGTATTGCCTTCGGGCCAGTGAAGGGTAATTTCTATGCTCAGGTTTTCCCCTCTTGTCCCCGGTCTTTCCAGGAACAGAGGCCAGATCTCCTGTGGCATATAGAAACCAGCCTGGTGGGTACCGGTTGTCCCTGCGTCATTGGCAGAGACATACTTAAAGAAATAAGCCGTTGAATTACGACACGCTTCTATTGCCTCTGGAAGTGCCATGGGTGTGATTTGCCAGCAGGTGATGAATCAGTTCCGCTGCTATGGACTGGACAACGGGAACAACAACCGAATTGCCAAATTGTTTGTAAGCCTGAGTGTCGGAAACAACAATCTTAAACTCATCACTAAAACCCATTAACCTGGCACATTCGCGGGGAGTCAATCTTCTTGGATTTCCATTTTTTTGTGGAACGAGAATTTCCGAACCATCTTTAAAATATCGAGCGCTTAACGTCCTTGTGTGGGATGCAAGATCCGCCAGGCCGAAACCGAAACCATTCCCTTTCGAACGATGTTTTTTTGCGTAATCTTGCAGCCACTGCCACAATTTATCGCTCAGGGTATATTTTTCTGCCGGCTTTTCCTCGAGTATATCTTGAAGCTTTGGTCTGGTGGCAGGAAAAACTGGAAAATCGAATGCGGGAAAAGCTCCGAAACGTTCTCTGTCGAATCCCACAATGTAGATGCGTTCCCGATGCTGGGGAACAAAGTTTATGGAATCTCTTACTTCGAAAAAGGTGGCATAGCCCAGCTCTTCCAGTGCACCAATGATTGTCCGGAAAGTGTTGCCTTTGTTGTGACTGCGAAGGTTTTTTACATTTTCCAGAAGAAAAACCGGAGGCCTTTTTTTCTCAAGAATTTCAACTATTTTAAAAAAAAGTGTTCCCTGGGTCTGGTCTTTAAATCCGTGAGCTCTTCCCAGACTATTTTTTTTGGAGACTCCGGCTATGGAGAAGGGCTGGCAGGGAAAACCCGCAGTCAGGCAATCGTGATCCGGAATATCATCTACGCTAACTTCGTTAATATCGCCGAAAGGAATTTCGCCGAAGTTTTCAGCATAGGTCTTCTGGCAGTGAGGATCACGCTCCGATGAGAAGACGCATTGGCCGCCCAGGTTTTCGAAGGCCGATCGTATTCCACCGATGCCAGCAAACATATCGATGAATTTGAATTTTGAGGGCGGGACAATGCCAGCTTCAGGCTTTGAGAAGACTTTTGCTTTTCCCGACAAACCTGACAGATTGGTTCTGGATCTGTTTTTCCCGCCGTCTGTTCGAGATGCGATCTTATTGGCCTCTGTAGCGGGATGTGACATAGTTCGGAAGGGCTCCTCGGGTATGCTCCACCCCTGCTAAGTAGTCCGTCAAATCTTTTCTCAATACAACTGACGGGGGATTCACTGAAGATGGGTACCGGTATCCAGACCTTCGGAGCGGATCAGACTTTTTAAGAGTCCAATCTCTGTCTCTAGAGAGACCATGTCGTTTTCCAGCAGATTGTTCAGGTGTCTTTTCAGTGCGTCACTGAGTTTCTGCAAAATGGCGAGTACCTCAGTTTCTACTTTCTCTTTGCTTCTGGACACTCCGGCTATGCCGTCCACTGTGGCATACTGGCGAAGAATATTCAACATGGATCCGAGTAGAGATGGGAGGATGTGAGTAGACTTCTTGATATCATCTTCATCTTTCTTAAAGTTTTCATAAATTGTTTCCAGGGTGGCCAGAATTTCCAGGCTTTGCGTACGAACGGGTCCCGCAGATAGGTTCTGCGTCAGTTGAGTGATTTCATGGTGGAGATCCCCGCCGGGGTATTGGGCGTATTTGGTTATGGTCTTTGTAACCTCTTCTATTCTTGCTGTGGGCCGCTCTTCAGGTGCTTTCAGCTTTTGTTCCATCCACTGTACCTGTTCTTCCGGGGTCACATCTGATTTTAGCTCACCGGTATAAACACTTTTGTATTTCTTTAGAGAGCGACGGAATTTAAAGCCAGGATTATAGGAAAGAATGGCTGGCTGGCCCATGGCGCGACTGAATGCATTTGCAAGAGTTACCTGAAATACAAAGGACGCATAATACAATCCGGGCCATACGAATGCGGTACCAATAAGACCGGCTATCGTAGCTCCTGCATCCACGGAATCCCCATTCGATTGAGGATTAAAGAGAAGAACAATAAGGACGAGTATGGTGACTGGCATTGTAAAAAAATACCAGGCAATCCAGAGGAAGTAAGCTTGATATGTGAACCACCAACGTAAAAGTCTCATTTTTTGATCCATTTAAAAATAATATCTAAATTTTAGTGTTCGCTAGCAATTGCCAGCAGCTTCTTTCTTAACTCGTTTTCCAGCTTCTGGATTTCTACCTCGGCCTGCTTTCTTTTTTGTCTTCCTTCGCTCTGGATTTTTAGAGTTTCATCAATGGTAGAAACAAGATCATTGTTGACTTTGCGAAGAGTCTCCATTTCCACAATGCCCCGTTCACTCTCCCTGGCTATTTCGATGCTGCTTTGCTTGAGCATTTCGGAGTTGCGAGCAAGCAGCTCGTTGGTTGTATCTGTAACCTCTTTTTGAAGTTCCGCTGCTTTTTTCTGCCGTACCAGGCTCACGGCGATCACCAGCTGGTTTTTCCAGAGCGGGATTGTCGTGAGGATAGAGCTCTGGATTTTTTCCACCAGGAGCTGGTCTCCATTCTGGATGAGCTTAATTTGAGGTGCTGTCTGTATGGAGATCATTTTCGTAGCTCTTAAATCATGGAGCTTTTTTTCAAAGCGACTGACCTGCTGAAGCATATCGTGGTATTTCTGCGTTGCCATGGCATCTCCCGATGCTTCGGCCTTCGCTTTTATTTCTGGCATTATAACGTCATTCAGCTCTTGAAGTAGCTCTTCGCCTGCTCTTATATAGATTCGAAGCATTTTGTAATAATCAAGATTCTTCTGATACATTACATCCATCAGTGAGACGTCTTTCATCAATTGCAGTCGCATGGAATGAAGGTCGTTGACGATGGAGTCTATGTGAGTAGTGACCTTTTCATACCGGGCCAGAAATTTTCGGGTTGCATCCACAAACTGACCCAGTACAGGCAGTTTTGCCCAGAACGCGCCATCTCCGAGGCTGTCCACATCCAGATCTTTGATCTGGAGCATAAGATTTCGTAGTAACTCACCTGTTTCGCCAGCATCTTTGCTCGGGATCTCTTTGAGCATGGAATCGGCAAAATCGGCTATCTTTTTCTGAACCCCGACTCCGAATTGGATCATCGTCTGGGTATCGGTCAGGTTCACCTCTTTTTTTACAGACTGAATCATGGCAAGTTCTTCCTGACTAAAATCGGTATCCTTGAGCTCCTGCAAAGCAGCGGAATTGAGTGGAACGGGTATATCCATCTTGCCGTTTTCTTGTGAAGAAGTTTCTGGACTCATGTCTGGCAATCTCCTTTGTAGTGTGTGGGCAATATCTTTTTCACTCGCGATAACGTGTCAACAAGCATATATTAAGATTCATAAAACTCTCCGAGAATCACGCTCCGGCGATTCTCTATTAACGATGTTAAAATCCAGGGGAGATAGGTCTGTGCCGGTGCTCGAAGCGGCATTCACTCTTCTGCGGAAGGTGACTTGAGATTTTTGTAAAACTCCAGGAGCTCCTGATCGGAAATGCTACCATGTTTCTGGGCGGCGTAGTCTCTTACCCTCTTCAGTAAACGGGTGGCCTCTTCCCTGGTGATGGCGATTCCCGTTTTGCTCAAGCGTTCCTCGATACTGTGCCTGCCCGAATGTTTTCCTATGACTATGCTTCTTTCAACGCCTATCTCTTCGGGAGGAAAGGGTTCATAGCTGGCAGGGTCCTTTATAATGCCTGCAACATGGATACCGGACTCATGGGAAAAAACGTTTTTCCCCAGCACCGGTGTATGAGGAGATATGGATATGTCGGCTATCTCGATCAGGGTGTGGGATGCCTCCACCATTTTTTTGAGATGGATGCCAGGGTCGGCATGGTAGATCTCTTTGAGCGCGAGGGTCAGCTCTTCCAGTCTGGCGTTTCCCGCTCTTTCACCCAGACCCAGTATGGTTCCATCAATATACGAAATGCCATTTTCGTAGGCAGTGAGAGCATTGGCGGTGGCCATGCCAAAATCATTATGGGTATGAATCTCAAGTGGAGCGGAAGGAACTTTCTGTAAAGAGCGGACCAGATCCGCTGTACGTCCGGGAGTAAGAATGCCCACTGTGTCACTGATGCGGATTCGTTTTGCTCCGTATTCCGTAAGCTGGCTGACGATATCGCGCAGGGTTTCCGGATCCGTTCGCGTGGCGTCTTGAAGCCCGCAGGCAGTGTAAATATTTTTACTATTCAGATAACTCAAAATTTCTTTAAAAGAGTCCATGGTAGACTCAAGGGTGCGACCGGATGTGGCGGCCAGCTGGATGGGCGAAACCGGTGCTGAAATATAAAGGGACGTAGCGCCTGTCTGGAGCGATGCTTCGATATCAGAAGAAATCAGACGGTTCCATGTGAGGATGCGGATTTTTTTTTCTTCGGGAAGAAGTTCGTTTTTCTCCCTGGCGATCATTACAATATGCGATATTGCTCTGCGTTCGCTTCCCCCCATGGCGGGCATGCCCGCTTCGATTTCCCGAATCCCGGCTTCCATTAAAAGAGATGCAAGTCTGACTTTCTCTTCGAAAGAAAGGGCAAGACCTGGAGTCTGTTCGCCTTCACGCAGCGTGGTATCAACCAGGATGGGTGCCGATGGTTGCGAGGAGATCATATGCTAATATTATTTTTTTTTCTGAGAGAGGCAATCAATTGTATAAAAAAGAAGGATAAACTGAGTATATTTCCGTAAAAAGCAAGAATCTGGCCATCCCTCACTTCAGCCAGATCATAAAGCAGGCGTAGTGCCACAGAAAAATGCATCAGAATGAGAGAGATGTAGAACCAGTTGGTAAAACGAACTCTAATTTTGAGGATGGATGGAATGACCGACGGCGCGTGAGCGAGAATTATGGAGATGAAGAATCCTAGAAAAAAAGAATGAACAATTGCATCGTACACATAGCCTCTCTCAGGGCATCCGTATATCATTAAAATCAGCCCAACTATTGCAACCCAGCCGTAAGCAGCAGCAACTCCCATGGAGGTAAACCGGGTAAGGTCCATCTGGTCCAGGTAACGGATCTCTTCATCGGCGTAGAGGAGCCATGCGGCAAACAAGAAACAAGCAAGGCCGAAGAGACGATCGGCCAGTAACGAAGGGGGAGAACCGGGGAAGAAATGCAGGAGCGCGTCGGGAAGCATCAACAAAAGCGATATACGAAAAAGCCACTTCCCCGGTGCGGCGTCTTTCCTGAATCGACTCAACTCCATTCTCTCACCCGACATGGCGAAGAGTACAAAGGCCATCCAGAATGGTACGACATTCCGTAAAGGCATGTTGAACAGGAAAAAGAGATTGCTTACGAACCATGAAAGGGCACCGAGGGTCATCAGAAGATTGTGCCGTTGAGGATCCTGAATGAAGAGGTAGAGCATGAAAAGGCTCAATAGAATCGCTGAAAAAAGCAGTGAAATCTCACCTGCAAGTTTCGAAGCGGGAAAAAGGAGAGCAACTGCCCCTGCTATGGAGGCCAGGGATACCAGAAGGATCCATCGAACGCCGGATGTGGCAGCTCTCTGAATTGAGATGGCAGCGGCCACAAATCCTCCCACAATCAGCGGGCCATGCACGGGAAGGAGGATGTTTTTATCGGGAATGAGCAAATAGGGAGCGTATCCGGTGACCAAGCCCATCCGGAGCCCGATCAAAAGAAGAAAAAGCCCTGCCGCAACTGTAGCCAGTTGAATCCATCTATAGATCTGCTGCTTTTTTTTCCTGTCTATGGCCATGCTTTGCCACCCTCTTCTATGAGGGCCGGGGGGACTATATTTTATCACTGAAAATTGTTGTAAATCCCCGGCAAAATGTTCATGCTGGGCAGATGGGAATCATCAGTGACATCGACAAAGGTAGCGGCGAGATTATTCGGGTGGAGATATCCGAATATCGAAATCAAAAGTATCTGAATCTGAGAGTCTGGTATACGGACAAGAACAGCGGTGAGTATAAACCCACCCAGAAAGGCATTGCAATTCGGCCTGAGCTCTATCCGCAATTGAAAGCTGCAATTCTTGCTGCCGAAAAGGAGATGGAGTCGCTTCTGGGGAGTGAATGAGCTCTGCTGGAAAATTCCGCAAAACCTGGTTGGAAAGTGGGTGATGAGTGCCCTCCCGGTTGCCGCCTGGAAAAGCACTCATCACTTGCACAGAACTATCAAACCCGGCAGGATTTCCACTCGAGTTTTTTCAAAGAAAGGAGGAATCTGGAGGAGATCTCTTTCACCAACAGGGATGCCCCGACCCCTCTACTCATTCCCAGTTAAATTGCGCCAGGAAAAAGTACAACTATTTTTTTCTGATTCAAAATGCCGCTCATTCTCATCCAATGGATCCTGGCCAATTGAAACCCGTTTACAGATAAATCGAGAAATGAATTTCTGTACTCATAACCATGGTCAGTCCCTATCGAAGTAAAAACTTTTCATCGTTTCGCACCTCTCCATTGAAAATGGGTGGCCGTCGTCCGGGGACTCTGGCCCGACGATCCTACGGATCGGGAGTGAACTGGTTGCTCCTCTCACTGGCTGCAATGGGGGTGGCTGCCGCCATCTTCTTTGTGGTGATGGCCATTTATCTGATCATAAGCGCTTTTACCATGAGCCGCTATCTGACCGCTCTGGAGGGGGTGGAGCCAAACCGAATTGTAGACAAAAACGGCGAATTGGTGGCTGAGTTGTTTGCCAGAAAAACCGGCAGCCTGAAGGTGGGCCAGATTCCCCCCCAATTGAAGTCCGCTTTTCTATTTGTGGAAGATGACGGCTTTTACGAGCACGGAGCCGTGCACTGGCCCTCCGTGGCAAGAGCCTTTTTTGTGAACATTATTTCGTTCGGATATCGCCAGGGAGCTTCCACAATTACCCAGCAACTGGCACGGATTCTCATGGAGCGTCGGGAAAAAACCCTCTTCAGAAAAGCAAAGGAAGTTTCTCTTGCTTACTACCTGGAAAATCACCTCTCCAAAGAGGAGATTTTAACAGCCTATATGAACCTTGTCTATCTGGGCCACGGCTCCTATGGCGTGGAGAATGCATCGGCCTTCTATTTTCGGAAGAAAATAGGCGAATTGAATTTTGTCCAGAACCTGACCCTGGCATGTCTGCCTTCCGCCCCTGAGCACTACTCACCTTTAAAGCACCCTGACTTCCTGGAAAAAAAGATGGATCTGGTTTTTCAGCGTATGGAAGAGGAAGGTGTTGCTCCTATTAAGCGTTTTGACTATGAGCTGCAAAAACTGAACATGCTGCAATCCATGAATCGCAGTCCAGGAGAGTCGGTTTTCTCCAGTCGTTTTGATCTGGCCCCCTTTGTAACCGAATCCATCCGGATGAAGATCAGGCAAATTTTCGGGCAGGAGTTTGAGTTCGGGGCTGGTTTGACTGTGGAAACCACACTGGATCGAAGGTTGCAGAAAATAGCAACCGAAGAATCAACGAAGTTCATTCTCAAGGCAGCAGCGCGATATCCGCCGGTAAAAATGGTAAACGGAAAAGTGATTTCGGATCACGATCCATCCAGCGCATTGCGTTCCGCGTACATACGTCTGTCCCTGGGCCCCATACTTTTCGGCTATCCGGAGGCTCACAGCGATCAGCCTCATTTGCAAACAGCTTCGGTGGGAATAGATCCAGCCACTGGCGAAGTTCGCTTTCTTGTGGGAGGAACTCGTTTTACCAGCCGCAATCAACTCAACCGTGCTGTACAGATGCGTCGTCAGACCGGCAGTGCGATCAAGCCGGTGATCTATTCGGCTGCCATTGAGTCGGGAACAGTCACCGCCGCGGACTTTCTCGACGATACACCCCTTTATATGGCCGAGGCTAAGAAAAACCCCAACGACCCCGGTTACTGGTTGCCAGAGAATATCACAAGTGTTTATGAGGGGCGCATCTCCGTGCGCGATGCCCTTGCCAGATCGAAAAATGTACCTGCCATCCGTCTTGCCATGATGGTAGGTATGGATCGGCTTTCCGAGCAGTTTCGAAAATTCTTTTTCAGTAGCGATGGGGAATATCAAAACAGGTTTCGCAACGATTATACCATTGCCATTGGTTCTATGGAGTTTTCACCTCTTGAAATGGCCAGCGCTTTTTCTGCATTCGGAGACAATGGCGTAATTCATCGTCCCTTCCTATTGCGTCGAATACTGGACCATGATGGCGATGTGGTATACGATGGTACAGGCAAAGATGAGTTTGATCTGAAACTTCCTCTGGAACGCAGGGCAATCCCGGGTGACGTGGCTCAAGTCATGGTAAGTCTGATGAGAGACTCGGGCGCCCATGGAGGCACTGGAATGGGTGGGGATTTCATCGGTAAAACTGGAACCTCCAATGACAATAAAGATGCCTGGTTCGTGGGTGTTGTTCCTGGACTATCTGCAGCAGTATGGGTTGGCTACGATGAACCTCTCTACTCCATGCGCTATGCTACAGGTGCATCGGTTGCCGGGCCTCTGTGGGGTGATATTGTATCGAGAGGTTTTTCTCCGAAAGGTGGATTTGCTTTCAGCCCCGGTGCCGTGGAACGCGTCATTTGCGTGGATTCGGGTAAGCTTGCCAATCGTAGCTGTCCCAGAAAAAGGACCGAATATTTTATGCAAGAGCATCAGGTAAACGAACAGTGTGAGCAACATAAAGATGGACCGGAGTCTCGTCAGGATCCCAATGGATGGAGTCTCAATAGCGACAGTGATTTTAATTGATGTAAAGTTTTATGTCTATAAATAGTTTAATCTACATATTTACTTTCTCTCTCTTCCCCATGCTGCTCCTTACGCCATCACGGCTGCATAGCCAGGGTGCCTTTGAAGGTCGTTCCGCATTTGAAGAGGCTTATTCTCTGGAAAAGAGCCACCCTGATCGTTCTATTGCACTCTACCAACAGGCTCTCAACCAGGGGCTCGACAGAAAAATGAGCGGCGCTGCGCGCTGGAGGCTTTTCTATCTCCTGCGCGATCAAAAACGTTTTGGAGAGGCTCTCGCTTTGCTGGATCAGTTTGGATCCGGCAAAAGCATTATCAAACTTGCCGATGATTTAAAAGAAGAAATCAAAAATGGCTGGAACATCGATGATCCGGCTCTACAAAGTTATCTGAAAGGGAATGCGGCTCTAAGGAGCAACAGCGATGTGGAAGGACGCTCTTACGTGGAGTGGTTTCTAGACTCCCTTCGCCTGGCCAGCGGAAATCGAGATTTTCGAATTGAAATATTGAATCGATTGATCGCGGCCGGCCGTGTGGAAGAGGCTCTGGAGGTTCTGGAAAAAAGTGGGCCGGGCGGAGCTACTGAGCGGATTCTGCGTTCAGATCTCCTCCTCCGCCTGGGACGAAAGGAGGAGGTACGCAAAGATCTAACGGAAATGTCCACTTCTACAGAAACACTTTCCGATGAAAACCGTTACCGGATCCTCTACCTTCTGGGAAGAATCTACCGGGATGAAGGAGATCTTTATAAAACCGTCATCTATTTTCGTCAGGCAGTACGTTACTCATCTGGCCGTGAAGCTTATCGCCAACTGGGACTGGCCGCCTACACCCTGTACAGAAAAGGCTACGGCTCACAGGCTTACTCACTTCTTCAGGCGATGCCCGATGTGGACGACGAAGACGTGATGTTGCTGAAAAGCATACTCGCTGTGGAAATCCGGCAGGATGCAGACTCTCTGAAATATTTGAGAAAAATCAAAAGCAGCTTTCGAAGGAGTCACTCTTTTCTGGGGGAGCGTGCTCTTGCGTTACTTCGCAAATATGGTGAAGAGGAGTGACTGCTATGGACGCTCCACGAAAATTTTCACAAGCTGGCATGGCGCTTTTTTGGCTGTCATCTTTGATTCTCTTATTACTTTTCAACGGATGTCAGACACTTTCAGGCAATGCAGCTTCAAAAAGTAATTCTCTAACTGACACCTCATCAGCCGATCAGATCATAAACACTGAGGGAAGCTCCGAAAGGAATTTCGATCAAGAAGAGCAGCGCAGAGCGGAAGAGCAACGCAGAGCGGAAGAGCAACGCAGAGCGGAAGAGCAACGCAGAGCGGAAGAGCAACGCAGAGCGGAAGAGCAACGCAGAGCAGAAGAGCAACGCAGAGCAGAACAAGAGATACAGGAAATGGATGCTGCTAGAAGACAGTATCTCGCAAACGAGGAGCAGTATCAGCGAGACCTGGCCCAATATCGTGAAGAGCAGCGTCGCAAAGAGCGCGAAGAGAGACACAGCCGCCTGGATCCTGATCGCAACGCTTTTTTTCGGCGGGATGTTCAGCTGTCTATGGGTGATACCACACGAATTCGTATTCCCCGGGGCGGCCGCCTCTATCTTAAGAAATTGCGTGAACCTTATGAAGCGCAGGGGAATCTGGATGCCGCAGTGAACGAGAAATCGGTGGTCCTGGAGGCCATTCCTGATGAAATACAGGATGTAACTCCTTTTATACTTAAGCATAAAGGCTTTCTCCTTCTTTACAGTGCTGGCACAGAGAGCGGGCAGCGATCTTTTGAAGGAGTTAGTGTATTGTATAATGGCGTTCTTTTTATCATTACAGCCATTTACAGCGACGGAAAGGATCTGATTCGACTGGATGGAGAGGAAGTCCCGGCGCTGGATCATGCCCCTCGCTTCATCCAGTGGGCTGCGGATCGTGTGCTGGTGGAGCGGTAGAGATTGATGATTGGTCTTTGAAGTAAAATTCAAAAAAAATCGCTTGCCAGCCCTGCATCATAATATCTTGTCTCTTTCCCGTGGGACATCCGGATTCCGCCAAAAGGGAGACTTATGCTGATTGATTTCGCAACAGTTCTCGTATTTCTGCTTCTGGGATTCGGCTTTGTTTTCATATCCCTGCTCATTGGTGCTTTGATCCGTCCAAAAAAACCGAACCGGGAGAAGCTTACCACTTATGAATGTGGTGAAATCCCGGTAGGACGGGGCTGGCTCAACTATAACTCACGCTTTTATATCATTGCCCTGATCTTTGTCATCTTTGATGTTGAGGTTGCCTTTATTCTGCCCGTGGCCACCGTATATCGCAACTGGGTGGACAAAGGCAATGGTATGGTAGCGCTTATTGAATTGTTGCTATTTGCACTGATTCTCTTTTCTGGATTGATTTACCTCTGGGTTCGAGGTGACTTAACCTGGGTGCGCGATTTTGTGAAGGGAGGCAAAACACCTTTGCAATCTATTACGAAACCGGTTGAGAAGAAGTGAAATCACAATAGTACAACAGCTGGAAAGAAGTAATGCTGGTTTTTGTCATATTTTGAATAATCGGAAAAAAAAAGGAAAGGTTCCGGAAGATTGAACGTCCGGAGGCAAAAGACGCATGCTGTATCAAAAACTGGATGGCAATCTCATCACCACCACTCTGGACGAGGTACTGAATTGGGCCAGGGAGAACTCTCTCTGGTATCTTCCGCTGGGTCTTGCTTGCTGTGGCATTGAGATGATGCAGACCGGTGGGCCCAGGGCGGACCTGGAGCGTTTCGGTATGGCTCCCAGGTTCACCCCGCGTCAGCCTGATGTTTTGATCATAGCCGGAACTATGACTTACAAAATGGCCATTCGTGCAAAGCTACTGTATGAACAAATGGCCGAGCCACGTTATGTGATCTCAATGGGCAGCTGTTCCAACTGCGGTGGCCTATTTCAAAAAAGCTATTCTGTAATTAAAGGAGCTGATCAAATCATTCCCGTGGACATTTACGTTCCCGGATGTCCGCCCAGACCCGAAGCTCTTGTGGAGGGAATCTTTGCCCTGCGCAAAAAAATCCAGAAAGAGGGTTACCTGCGAAAGCCTGCCGTTAGCGGATCGGAGCAATGGGAAACCTCCCGTGATTTCAGTGTTTTCGCATATCCTGAAGGTAAACCGAAGAGTGCTCATATTGATGAGCAGAGTACATCGTCTACCGATAGCTGAGCTTGATTGAGAGAAACTATGGAAAATCAAGAAACAAATAGTTCAGAGAGAGCCTCCTCTAAATTGGTACTGCGCCACAGGGAACTTTTTTCTGCCATTGTGGTGGCCTATGGGACCGATAGTGCCATAGATCGTTCCGGAGACAAGCTGCCTTCGGTGGAAGTCCGGCCTGACCTCTTGCGCTCGGCCGTGCAACTTCTGCAGAGAGCCCCATTTTCCGTGGAGCTTCTGGATTCCATATCTGCCACTGATTTGAAGGAATACTCAGGTCCTGAAAGGAGTCGTTCTACCGTGCCTTTCCCATCGTTCTATCCTCCCTCCACCGTGGAGGGAGAGGAAATACGCACGGTGATGTTACTGTATCAATTTCAAGCGTTATCACCCTTTGAAATGCTCAACCTGAAGGTCGTATTACCCATGGAAGGAGCAGAAGTGGACACCATCGATGATCTTTTTGGCAATGGGGGATGGCTGGAGAGAGAGATTTTTGATCTTCTGGGAGTGGTTTTTCGAAATTCCCGCGATCTTCGCCGGCTCTTGATGCCCGATGATTGGGTAGGCTATCCTCTTCGAAGAGATTACATTGAGGGTCCGGAGTATCATGGAATGTCAACCACGCGAGAGGATCCCCTGGTGGATCTTGTAAAGAGTGCAGTGGCCTTCAAAGAGCGTATGGAAAAAGAGGCCAATCCGTAAGGAGAGTTGTCCTGATGAGTGCACGGAATGTAGAGCGAGGCCTGGAAACGAGTGAAGAGTATCGCAAATATTTGCGATATGATCCTGTCACCGATGAGATGGAGTTGAATATGGGGCCACAGCACCCCTCCACCCATGGCGTCATTCGACTGGTTCTCAAAACCGATGGTGAGGTTGTTTCACGCCTGGTGCCCGACGTCGGTTTCTTGCATCGCTCCATTGAGAAGATTGGTGAAAGTGTTGTTTACACCGGTTTTTCGCCTTATACCGATCGTGTGGACTATCTGGCAGCCATGGGAGCCAATGCTGGCTATGCAATGGCTGTGGAAGCGCTTCTGGGTCTGGAGATCCCCCGTCGGGGGGAGTTCATTCGCGTCATTGTTCAGGAGTTCAACCGAATCTTGAGCCATATCATTGCCTCCGGAGCGTACACCATGGATATGGGGGCTTTTACACCCTTTGTATACCTTCTTCGCGAAAGAGAAGCAATCAATGATCTGATTGAAACAATCTGTGGAGCCCGCTTAACTTACAACTACATTGTGATCGGTGGCGTATCCCACGATCTGCCCATGGAGTTTAAAGAGAAGGCGCTGGAGTACCTGGATCATTTCGATAAAATGTTGAATGAATTTAATCGATTGATCACCTACAATAAGGTTTTCATTGCCCGTCTGGCCAATGTGGGAGTCATCACGCCTGAAGAGGCGAAGCATTTCGGCCTTGTAGGTCCCAATCTACGTGCAAGCGGAGTGAATCTCGATATACGACGTGCTTTGCCCTACTCTGTCTATCCAGAACTTGCCTTCGATGTACCTGTGGGAGAGGGATGGATGGGCCAGAGAGGGGACTCTTTCGATCGTTATTTCGTACGAGTGCTGGAGATGGCCCAGTCCAGCAGAATCATCAGGCAGGCCTTGAAAATGATACCCGAAGGTGAAATTCGCGCAAAACTGCCGCGGAAAATAAAGCCCGATATGGGGGAAGCTATTTCCCATGTGGAGGCTCCCCGTGGTGATATGATGTATTACGTTATATCCGATGGAAGTGATAAACCGTATCGAATCAAAATACGAACCGGGTCTTTTAACGCAATGACCGTGCTGGAGTCCATGTGCCCGGGAATGTATATAGCCGATGTTGTGTCTTTCTTTGCCAGCCTGGACGTTGTGGCTCCAGAGATCGATCGATAGGGGCCAGTGGGAGCCAGAATTCGGATATCGCTGGTAATGATAGCTTATCTCGAAACCAGGAATGGTTTTTCGATGGGTTCTAAGGGAAGCGTCTACTATTATAGGGGAACTGCAAAAATATGTTTATCGAGTATATCACACGACTGACATCTCTAGATAGATCCCTGGCTGCTGCCATTGCTATCATTATGGTCGCTACAGCGGTTCTCGTTTTTCTTTCCCTTTATGCAGGCGTCACCTCTGTCGTGGAGCGTCGGATTGCGGGTCGCATTCAAAGTCGAATCGGACCCAACTACGTTTTTTTTCGTGGTCTATTGCAGTTTCTTGCGGATGGCATCAAAATTATTCAGAAAGAAGATATCATCCCCGAGGGAGCAGATCGTGTTCTCTTTCGGGCGGCACCTTACGTGGTCTTTATGGGAATGGTTGGCACCTGGGTTGTGGTCCCGTTCGGTGACGGGCTCATTCCCGCAGACTTGAATATAGGCATACTCTACCTTTTTGCCATAGGCTCGTTCAATGTGATCGGTCTTTTGATGGCCGGCTGGGGGTCCAACAACAAGTGGTCCCTGATTGGTGGAATTCGCGCAGCAGCTCAAATGGTAAGTTACGAGATCCCTTCCGGCATGAGTGCTCTGGTGATTGTAATTCTCGCCGGTTCCCTTTCGATTCAACATATCATCCGTGCTCAGGGGGCTCTCCCCGATCAATGGTTTATTGCGGATAACCCTTTTGCATTGTTTGCTTTTTTTATCATGTTTATTTCCATGCTGGCCGAGGGGAATCGCGTTCCCTTCGATATCCCGGAAGCTGAATCGGAGCTGGTCTCGGGATACAATACAGAGTATTCTGGCATGCGGTTTCTGGTTTTCTATTTTGCCGAGTGGGCTAACATCTACGTTATCAGTGCTGTGATTGCAACGCTGTTTCTGGGCGGATGGAATTCACCTTTTCATCTGGAAGCCAGTTTGCCATGGGGAAGCCTGGAGTTGTCCGGTGTTTTGATCTTTCTGGTGAAAGCTCTGTTCATCACCTTTCTGGTCATCTGGGTCAGATGGACGCTCCCCCGACTCAGGGTGGATCAACTGATGAGCCTTTGCTGGAAGTATCTCATTCCAATTGCCTTTGTCAATGTGATCGGAGTGCTTCTGTGGGTTCTCTATTTTCCCGACGGGCTTCGTCAGGCCAGGTGGGCCATACTGGGGCTGGGTGCGCTTATCATGGCCATCTTTGTCTATCGCGTGGTTGTGTTGAACCTGGTGAAGATGAAGGCGAAGATCGATTTTAATTGGTTACAATGAGAGTGCAAAGTTTTAAGGTGAGTTTCCAGGGGGCATACGGGATTTCAACAAACCGGGGGTAAGATGAGCGCAGTGATTCAATATTTTAAAAACATTGTGGATTCGGCGGTCTCCATTTTTGACGGGATGACAGTTACGTTTTCCTATATGTTACAGAAACCCATCACCGTTCAATATCCCAATCGTCTGAAGAGTCCTGTGCAAACACAGATTGCAGACCGCTATCGTGGCTTTTTGCAGGTGGACCCTGAGCTCTGCACGTCGTGTCTTCTGTGTTTGAAGGAGTGCCCCATTGATTGTATCCAGCTGGATGGGGTGAGAATTCCTGGACGTAAGGGCAAGGCGCCCTACTATTTTTTTATCGACATAGGTAAGTGTATGTTTTGCGGGCTTTGTGTATATGTTTGTCCTACCGACGCTATCTATTTTACTAGAGAGTTCGAAGGGTCAGCACGGAATATGGGACATTTGATCTTCAGTTATATCCCCGAGGAGACTGCCAGAGAATATATTAAAAAGAATATTATTGCAGAGAAGCAGAAGTCCGGGGCGGCCCAATCGGAAAAAGGTGAGGTGCAGGAATGAAGGAAGGATTCGTTCTTATTGTGGCACTTTTGACAGTGGGATCGGCACTCTACGTCGCATTGTCCAGAAATCTGATTTATACGGCTTTCTCACTCCTGGTCACTCTTTCCGGTGTTGCCGGGCTTTATGTTCTTGTGGGAGCCGATTTTCTGGCTGGCGTTCAATTGCTTCTTTATGTCGGCGGTGTGCTGGTCATTACAATATTTGCCATAATGCTCAGTGCGGAGATCGATTCCAACTATCGAAACAATCCTTCACGCTCATCCTGGATTGCTCTGATTCTCCTTGCAATCTTTCTGACCGGAACTCTCTATGCAATCTGGACCACACCATGGCCTGTAAGTGAGGCAGTGATGGAGCCGACCACATCCGGTATTGGAAATTCACTTTTGACCACTTACATTCTTCCCTTTGAGCTTATTTCCATTTTACTTCTGGTGGCTCTTCTGGGTGCAGTTGGCATTCTACGACCTGTTGTGCAACAGAATCGTTCGCAGGACGATGAGAACCAGGGA
This sequence comes from Leptospirales bacterium, assembly GCA_050305335.1. GTDB lineage: Bacteria > Spirochaetota > Leptospiria > Leptospirales > Leptonemataceae > JBNLFC01. Next base: position 1,815 of record JBNLFC010000008.1, on the reverse strand, counting down.
GGTGCGATATAATGCAAATGCTGTACAGCCCACAATTTTTCCTGAGCATCGGGACCATCCTTTTTGCCCTTGGTTTTTATACAGCGATGGTGCGTCAAAACATGGTGGCGATCCTGATGGGAGTAGAGCTGCTTTTGAATGGGGCAGCATTGAACTTCGCCGCATTCGCCTATTTTTCAGGAAACACCGATGGACGCATTATGACTCTTTTTGTCATTGCCCTTGCTGCTCTGGAGTCGGTGGTAGCACTCTCGGTAGTGCTGGCCATTTTTAAAACGTATCGAACCGCGCATATAGATCGAGCTTCGGCCATGCATGATTAACGTTGTATATTAGATATATTAACAAGCAATATATGAATATCTAAGTAAAATAGTGCTCGAGAAAAGAATGGAGTGAGCTAAAGAATATGGGTGAAACATACATAGGAATGAGCGGATGGATTCCCCTTTTGCCATTGTGTGGCGCTACGCTCTGGGGTTTTTCTGCCATAACCCGGGATAAAATCTTTGGAAAAGCCACCGGTCGAATTGTTTCTTTCGGTGCTCCCCTGCTCATCTTCATTCCGTTTCTTATATCGCTTCTCTACTGGCAGGCGCTTCTGGGAATGGATGAGGCGCATCGATGGATTCAGGAGATCTATTTCCCCTGGATATCCACGGCCCAATTCACCGTCAATATCGGTTTTCGTATGGATCCCCTCAGCATGACCATGGTGATGGTTGTTTCAGGTGTATCGTTTCTGATTCATGTCTACTCGACAGGGTATATGCACGGAGATCCAGGGTACTCTCGCTTTTTCTCGTATTTGAATCTTTTTACGGCCATGATGTTGCTGCTGGTCATGGCGGATAGTATTCTCTTAATGTTTGTAGGCTGGGAAGGGGTGGGGCTTTGCTCCTATTTGCTCATCGGTTTCTGGCATAAAGACATACTCAATGCAAAAGCCGGAATGAAAGCTTTTATAGCCAATCGAATCGGAGACTTTGCCTTCATCGTTGGTATGTTTTCCATGTTCTGGATTGTGGGAACTGCAGGTGGTGGTTTTTCCTTTGATTGGGACCATCTCAACTCATCGGCAACTCTTCTGGCAAAAGAGCAGATTCTGGGATTCAACGGTGCCGAATTTGTAGCGCTCATGCTCTTCATCGGTGCAACAGGGAAATCGGCGCAGATCCCTCTCTACGTATGGCTACCCGATGCTATGGCAGGCCCTACACCTGTTTCGGCACTGATTCATGCGGCCACCATGGTAACTGCAGGCGTCTTTATGATAGGCCGCCTGGGATGGGTTTTCCTTAGCGCGCCCGTAGTGATGTCCATCATCGCTGCCATTGGTGCCATTACAGCTCTTTTTGCGGCCACCATCGCTATTACGCAAAACGATATTAAAAAAGTCCTGGCATACTCCACTGTTTCTCAACTGGGTTATATGTTTATGGCTATGGGAGTGGGTGCATTTTCCGCTGGCATTTTTCATTTGATGACTCACGCATTCTTTAAGGCTCTCCTTTTCCTTGGTTCCGGGTCCGTGATTCTGGGAATGCACCATGATCAGGATATGCGCCATATGGGGGGCCTTTTTTCAAAAATGAAGATCACGGGAGCAACTTTCCTTGTGGGTGTGCTGGCAATAGCCGGAATGTTTCCCTTTGCCGGTTTTTTCAGTAAGGACGAAATTCTCTTTCAGGCGCTGGCCAGCGGCCATGTGGGAGTATGGGCTATCGGTGTACTGGTTGCAGGTATGACCGCCTACTACACCTTCCGGATGATCTTTTTGACCTTTCATGGCACACCCCGTGACCAGCACGCGTA
>JBNLFC010000007.1:5435-25299 GCA_050305335.1 Leptospirales bacterium | reverse complement strand
AACCATATTATAAACAAACTCTACGCCCATCTGAGATAAGAGTTCAAGATCGCTGTCGATGATATCCAGGGGCAGACGAAAGCGTGGAATTCCATAAACCATCACTCCACCGCCCCTGTGGAATGCTTCAAAAACCACCACGTGATGACCCCGACGACGCAGTTCATAGGCAGCAGTCATGCCGGCCGGACCGGATCCTATCACAGCTATACTTTTGCCTGTGTCGGGTGCAATTTCAGGCATACGGGGTAAATCGTGTTCACGTTCGTAGTCAGCCACAAAGCGTTCCAGCGCTCCTATGGAAACAGGATCGTGCTTTTTACCAACAACGCAAACTGCTTCACACTGTTTATCCTGGGGGCATACACGACCGCATGCTGCGGGAAGAAAATTGGATTCACGAATTCGCTTAGCAGCCAGAGCAACATCTCCGTCTTCCAGAGCCATTAGAAAGGATGGAATGTCGATCCCCACCGGACAACCCTGAATACACTCCGGCTTTTTGCATTGTATGCAACGACTGGCTTCGGTTCGGGCCTGCTCCAGGGTGAATCCCAGAGGAACTTCACTCCAGTTCGTAATCCTTTTCGCCGGATCCTGCAGCGGAACATGATTGCGCGGTTGCTGCATTCTTTCTTTTAAAGTTTTTCCATTGATTGTATTTGCCATATGATTACACTCCGCAATGTTTCTTCTTTATGTTTAACAGATTGTGAAAAAGTTTTTCGGGGTTTGATCAGTGATCCAGTGGAACGACCCCGCGACTCAGAGCATCTGCTGCCTCTTTTTCCAGCACGGTGAACATGCCCAGGCGTTTTACCAGCTCCTCAAAGTTCACTTTGTGGCCGTCAAAATCAGGGCCGTGGAAACAAGCAAATCTTGTTTTCCCGTCCACCGTTACACGACAGGCACCGCACATACCTGTCCCATCCACCATGATCGCATTCAAGGATACATAACACTCCACACCCCTGTCGCGGGTCGCATCGGCCACTGCTTTCATCATAGGAACCGGGCCTACCGCCAGAGTAAACGCAACTTTCTCTTTCTCCATGATCTGTTCTAAAGCTGTCGTTACAAAACCCTGCAAACCGGCAGATCCATCATTGGTAGTGATGATCACTTCATCGCATACGGCCTCGAGTTCTTCGACCATGAGTAATAGATCTTTGCTTCTTGCGCCAACCACACCAATGACTCGATTGCCCAGCTTTTTCAGATCCGCTGCTGTTGGAATTACAGCACCGGTTCCAAAACCGCCGCCCAGCACCACACAGGTTCCGTCGTATTTCGCCACATGAGATCGCTGACCCAGAGGGCCCACAACATCGTGTAAGCGATCGCCCACATTTTTCAGGGAGGCTTCCGTGGAAGTTCTACCCACAGCCATAATGATCAGCTCAATATAGCCCTCGTCCCGATTCCATCCGCAAATAGAGAGGGGAATTCGCTCACTGGTGGAATTAGGCCGAATTATTACAAATTGACCGGCTTCAATTTTTCGCGCAATCAACGGCGCGTGAACACGAAAATAAAAAGTAGAAGGTGCCAGCTCCTTTTTCATAGCAATGGCAAAGTCCTGATAAAAACGTCCGGTTACGGACTCCTTGCCGTTTTTGTGTGAAGAATGCATGCGACTATCCTGTCGAAAGTAATTGAGCCATAGATTGGCTTCATGTCTTACAATAAAAGCCGAATCCCACTCAAAGTCATCCAGTCCCAGTATAGCACGAAACGCTTTGTAAACATGCTCCACTTCTGCTTCGCTCAAATAGTGGTTCAAATGAAGTTTGCCCAGTGCGCGAACTACCTGACGTCGCACCAGCGCCCTCGTATCGGAGAGGGAGTCAAAGCATACCTGATAAAGATCATGGCGCTCCTCTGGTTTTAAGTGGCCTGCGCTGATTCGATTGGCAATGCGACCGATGGCGTACAAGGCCTGAGCTTTGATCATGCCATCCGCAGACTTTGAGTAATGAAAAACGCGTGGGAGCAGTTTCAAAACGCCGGAATCTAAAAAATAACCCACAGTGAGCAGAAAATTGATCGTTGCGTAGGAGCTACTGGATGAGTCATTTAATCGAACCAAAAGCGGTTCAACGGAAGGCGCGCCAATTTCCCCTACAATGCGCGCAAAGTGTTCTGCGGACTCGGCGTCGGCATCCTGAATTTGCTCCAGAATCCATGGAACTATGTCCCCTCCAAGGCCGATCAAATAGCGCTCTGCTCGGACAATCAGTCGCTGCAGGGCTTCGTTATCGTTGTGGTCGCGAAAAAAAAGAGAAGAGAGCCCGGCAGCAATCTGAAGTCTCTCTTCGTGATTGTACGAAGCTGGATTTTCCAGCTCGTTTTCTATGGCCTTCAGGGCCCTTTGAATATCAGGGTCACAGCAATGAGATAAAATCTCGGTCAGTTTTTGATTCATCGGAAAACACTCTCCTGTTTGGTAGGGACCCCATTATTTCTCTATTTTCGGGGTCTTCCGGTAAAACGCCCATACAGAGGGGGAACAGGGAGGGGAAAAGTCAACCCGGATTTGATGGGGAAAGAGCGATGCGGTAACTTATCGCAATGTGATTTCAATCAGGGATGATTTGGGAAAAATCGCGACGGTGAAATAATGAACAATTCTTCAGGAAAAAGCTTTTCAATCTGGTCAAACTGAATGGAAGTTATGTCAATGAGGCCGGGACTCCTCCCATGAAGGAAGGAGTCTTGCCTCCGGTCAGGTTACTCCTGTCCGCTCAATGCGTTGTGAATGGTGAAACCAAATTTTCTGTACAACCAATCCATCCGGGATTGACGTGCTGTCCCGGCAGCATGGAAGGCGCCCAGCTTGGAATGCACCACAAAGGTATCCACAACCTGACCTGCCTTATTCTTTACAAGGACATTGCCTTCCAGGTGATCGCGTCCTGCAAAAACACCAAACATAACAACGATGCCTGTGCTTCGTAAACGAAAATTGGTTAGTTGAATTTCAATGGAACCCGGAGCCCCGTTCTGAAACGATCCTCTCTCCGCCATCTGGTCTTGCACATTTTTGATAAAATCGTCTTTGCTGAATGCCCTATCGCCATTGATTACTTCTGCAATATCCGGTGCCAATGTCACCTCGATATTGCCCACTGGCACACTCGCCTGAGCTGCCGGTTGTCCTTCACGTTCAATAGTTCCCGTTGAGCAGGCACCTATCAATGGAAAAGCAGCCATGAGTGCTAATGGTAGAAATACTTTAAAAGTAAGTTTTGTTTTCATATTTCTTTGTTCGATTGAGTGAATTATTCGGTCAACAAGAAAAATACGCAGTTTTACATATAAAAAAACAGGAAAAGTGCCCCCTGCAAAAGAATAGGCAGACGCAGTTCCAGTCTATATCATACAATTTCAACTGGAGAAATCTTCTTGATTTTTGCAGGATTTCCGAAAATTTTTCTGATTTCCTCGAGCAACCATGCACAGCATAGAATTCTGGGAAGAGGCTCTCACTGACGAAAATGACAATACTCCTCGCACTATTCGGCGCAATGGGCGTTTCGCTCCTTTTTTCTCTGCTACCACTCTACACCTTGCGATACCGGGGTCCGGACAATGATCGCATTAGAAAAATGGAAATCAGGCTGAGCAGTGCCTTTGCCAGTCTCAGGCTCTACTGGTGGAAGTATGGATTGGCCCCCACCCTTCTTTCAGCAGCGATTACACTCATTTCTGCTTCTCTCTATTCCCATTTTTCCGGCCTCATTCTTTTCTCTTTTTTTCTCGGTGTGGTTCTGGGAGCGGCCATGCTCTTACTGACTGTCCCGACTCTACGACTCTTTCTTTTAAACACCGCCATCAAAAAGAGTCCCGAAAAAAGAGCATTCACGGCAACAGGCTTTGTTACCCTACCCTACCTGGCATTGCCGATATTCATGGCACCAGCATTACTGTGGATTTTTTTCACGTTTTCTGATAGATCTCTGGATTCCCTTTCCCTGCTTCTTTCTGCTATGATGATAGGGCTTTTCCTTGTTCTGACTCTGGGCGAACTTACCACATTCTGGTGGAGCAAGAATGTTTCTCGTATATCGCGGCAGATGGATGAGGAGTTGCCCTTTCTTCAATCACGAGAAATGCTCAATCCGCTTTATCCGGTCAGGCTTGTGACCTCAGCTGGTTTGCCTTGTTTCCAGAGTGGAATGCATCTGGCAAAATCAGGCTCAGCGTTAATTTTTGCTCTACTCCTCTTCGGATACCATTTTGTCCCTTTTCTTCTGAATAAAGACTCCATGAATGGTTTAAGTCTTCTCTATTTGCCGCTTCTGCTAATGGCAGTTGCGGTTATTGTAACTCTCTCCTTGAACCTCTTGTCCAAAAATACATTTCAAAACCCTTCCAGGCTTCCCCGATCGCGCCCGGGGCTGACTTTCGTAGCGAGCTTTCCATGGGTGGAAGGGTCTGAAAGGAAACAGAGACTTATGTTCTCCTGGATTGGTTCGACTCTTCTGGCTCTCCTTTTTTTTCCGGTATTCTATATCATGGTTCCGGATCAATTCACCGCAGTGGATCTCTTTTCAGGATCTTTACAGCAATTTTCTTCCGTTCATCTTTTCGCTGCTATGATGACCGGTTTACTTGCAGCTCTTCTGGAAAATTCGTATGCTCTTTTCCGATCGATCCCGGCTCGCAATATATTTCGGATTATGTTCGTTTTTTTGAGCGTTATCGTAGCCAGCTCTTTTGCTGGTGTCTATGGCATTGTGCTCGCGGGAGTGGGAATGCTGAGTTACGATTTCATCCAGAAGGCTGCTTCAACTTCTCTTAGTGCGAATGAGGTCGAGGGTAGTGTAAATCCTGCCACTCAATGGCTCGCCCTTTTGTCTTTACTTTATGCTCTTTCTTATGATTTACGAATTTATTCTATTAACCTGATGAATCCGGGTTATCTTCCGGGATTGGCAGCCGGTGCTTTTACCATGGCACTTGCCTGGAAATTGATTCCTTTCTTTGAAAAGCTGAACAAAGACCATTTAATACATAGGATAGCAGCGCAGTTTAAAGAAATTGCCGAACTGAAGTCGGTGAAAGAATTACTGGATAAATATAGAGGTAGAGAAGAAGAAATACGCGGAAAAGAACTGGAATCCATCTATCTTGCGCAGGAGAGTGTAAGACCTGTGGGTTTCACTGAAATAGACTCCCGGATTCAGAACCTGTTACTCTCTTCGCTGCCATTTTTCATTGTCTTTGCCGCCTTTCTACTGGCACTTTTAGCAATCGGGAAGATAGTAGTGATGTTTGCGACCGGAGTTTTTTTCGCGTATCTTTTTTTCCCTTCCCAGCAAAAGCTCACGTCTCCGGTTTTTTTGCTCCTTTTCTCCGCAGCTTTTTTTGCTTAAAACTCTTCTCAACACCATCCGCTGTTTTGCGAGTTGCGGATATTTCTCATTCTTATTATCCTGGTTATAAGCAAGCAGTTGAAAATAGCCTGTGAGGAGTCATTTATGAGCCGGGAAGAGATGGAAAAAGCAGTGAGAGCAGAAGTTGCTACTGTACTGGATCCCGATATTCGCATGAGCCTTATGGAGCTGGGTCTTATTTACGGAGTGGAGATTGACGAAAATAATAATGTCTTCATTGCTATGACGCTGACATCCATGGCCTGTCCTGCCGGTCCCTATTTGCAAAATATGGTAGCGGAAGCAGCGCGACGCGTCGAGGGAGTAGCCGAAGTTCAGGTAGAAATTGTGTGGGAACCACGCTGGGACCCCCGGGAAATGGCCACAGAAGAGGTTCAGGCCAGGCTGGGATTACTATGACCTAACTTGAGACAAAATTTATACTGACGTTGATTGATTCCCATTGAAACCAAAAATCCCTCTGACATCTCTCATAGCTCTATGGGCTAAAAAAAGAGTCTTTCTCGCAGGCTTTTTTTACGTGCTCCTTATTTTTACCTTCTCCTGTCATACTGCAATCATCAACCCGTTTTATGTTCCAGAAAGTACCATCCATACCCGCTACTCATCCGAAGGAAGTGAGCTGGCCATGAGCATCTATCCGCCCAGCGTTGGCGCAGGTGAAACTCATACCGGTGTGATCGTTTTCATCCATGGGGGAGCATGGAGTGCAGGCGGTTCTGACATTCATTTTTATCAGGATTGGGAAGGCTTTATCCGCAGAAACCATCTGAGGGCCTTTTCCATTGAGCACAGAACCGCCCCTGCATATAAAGGAATCGATCCGGTGCACGATGTAGAGAATGCTTTAATCTTTATAAGAAATCATGCTGCGGAGTATCAGATACCAGAGCAAAACTATTTCCTGGTGGGTTACTCCTCCGGAGCACATCTGGCACTTACTTCAGCTCTTCGATTAAGCGCATCTCAAGGCAAACTCAGGCATCTGGTAGGATCTGTGGTAGCTTATTTTGGACCCACGGATCTAACACGGCTCTATTTCACATCTCCTCCCGATATCAAGCAAGCTTTGCGTAATTATCTTCCCGATTGTAAGGACGTGGATGAATTCATCGAATTATATGGCAGTACGGTCCATGGGGGAAAGAGAGAAGATCTTACCTCGCGCTTGATGGCCGGGGAGGTAAATGGTCCCTTTTTTCAAAACATGTTTCATAAAAGCCCTTCGCTGATACCTCATTATGAAAAAGTAGCTGGTATTATTAAAAGCTGGAACTCCCTTTCTCCGATCTATTTGCTCCATGCCGGAGCACCTCCCATTCTTCTCCTCCATGGAAAACAGGATGAAGTTGTTCCTGTGGAGCAGTCGCGGGAACTGGCCGAAAGATCTAAGAAATATCACATGCAGGTCACCTTTATCGAATTGCCGCAGTTTCGCCATAACTTCATCGCAAGCAGAAATCAACGGGCAAAAATAGTGCAGCGAGAGGTGGAAGAGTTTCTCTCCCAAACAGAGTCACAGAAACCAGATAGATGACATTGCTTTTACCTTGACGCAAGTCCTGGTTGAATATCTTTCAAGACATGGAATACTTTGCTATTTTCCTTATTGTTATTCTTTTTATCTGGGTGCTGACTCTATCATCAACTGTTTCAAAACTTAAAAGAGATCTTGAATTTCTTGAAAAAAAGGAAAAAAGTGATATAAGTGGTGTTCATAACCTGATCAACCATCTTCAATCTGTCGAGTCACAGGGCACACAGACAGGAGCAGCGCAAGAAGTTGAAAAAACGCCTGTTCCATCTTCCAATGCCCGATCCGAGACTCAATCGGCTGAGCCAACATACGAAAATAAACCATACCCCGTTTCTACCACCGCACCCGTTGCCACTCCGGCGTTACAACAGGGCTCCATAGCGGAAAAAGGTGAAGCAATTGCAATAAAAAAGAATCCTTCTGCTTCTTCCTTAAAGTGGAGCGCTTTTGAAAAACAACTTATTGAAAATTGGACCGGTATACTAGGTTCAGTAATTCTTACAGCTGGCTTGAGCTTTCTTGGTGTTCTTTCGGCCCTGGCACTCACTCCGTTTTTTCGCTTTTTGATGCTTCTGGCCGCAGCTACGGCCGTAGGTGCTCTTTCCTATTATCTGGCACGCCTGGATAACTGGAAAAAGTTTGCCTTCTGGCTGCGAGGAATTTCGGGTGCAGTTGCTCTTTTTGCTTGCTTTGCTTCAGCTGCAATACCCGGCATTCAATGGGTAGAAAGCCAATCTCTGGGTCTGGTCTTGATCGGAGCGGGTGTTGCCTTGAACCTTTTCTTTGCTTACACTGCCAGTCGTCAGATTTTTGCTTCGATCCACCTGTTTTTATCTCTTGTTACTCTGGCAGTCCTTCCTCAACAAATGCCGGTGTATGCACTTGCATCTTTCGTTGCACTGGCCGGAGTTGTATTTTCTTACAAATCGTTCTGGATTCATCAAACGCTTCTCTCCACCCTCAGTTACGTCACATACCAGGTTTATCGCTATTTCATCCTTACCGGTAGCGGCTATGTTTTTACTGATGTAGATCGATATGCAGGAATTGGCGCAACCCTGGCAGTGACTTTGAGTGCTATCTCAATGCACTACATAAAAACCGATATTCGGAACTCTTCTTCTCAAAATTACCGGGTCCATCTGGTTTCTCACCTGATGCATTGGTTTACTGCGGCCATCGGTCTTGCTTTTTACGCAACTGGCGAACGTTATGTTACACTGATCCTTTTTCTGACGGCTCTTTTAACCTATGCTCTTGCAAGAGTTGCGAAAAAAAAATCGATTCTCTGGCTTTATAGAACCGATTTGATGGTGGCTCAATCCATTGCGCTTTATGGGATTGTTACTCTATATCGATGGGAAATGGATGTTTTCTGGATTGCGTGTATGATCAATGTCGAGGCCTTACTTTTTCTAAGGCTGGCACTATTTGAAAAAGATCCTGTTATCGAAGTTTTTGCAAGACCCATTCATCTTTTATCGGGAGTTGCAGTTTTGTTTTCGGCCATCGCTGCCATAGACCATGACAATACTCGTTTGATGGTAACCAACGGAGCCGTGCTGATCATTCTTGTTTATTTTACTATTTTTATAAATCGTTCCCGCTCTATGGTCAACTTTGAATCCAATGGCCGGCTGCAGGAGATTCTCAACTTTTTTCGTGGAAAGGGAAAGCTGGATCTGATAGAGCTTTTCACCGGATTTTTTTTAATCCTGGTTCATATTCTACTTCTTTCTCTTTACCAATCCTCTCTAATGATCGCCTTAATCCAGATTTCACTGATTCTTCTCTTCATTTATGACAGAAAAAAAGTCCACACGGAAAGCACTTCTGGCTACGGATTAATGCTGTTTATCGTAGTCTCGCACCTGACTCTCTGGTTATATGTGAGCCCGACGGGCATTAACCCTCCCATGATGCAGCTTCTGGCGTTTATGCTACCTTTTTTTGTCTCAACTCTATTGATATCTGTTTTTCCGGTTCTGAATTTGAAAGAGCCTATCTTAAGGCTTCCCGGCATTGGATTATTTTCCATTCATCTTCTATTGTTTATATTTTTTGTAACCATGCACTTTTCTCCTTTGCTCCCTGGAGTTGTCTGGCTTATGGTTTCGCTCATTGGTCTGGAAATCGCTTACGGTATCATGAAAAAAGGGAGTCGCCCATACGTGGATGCGGGCAAAATTGTGCTCTACTTTGCTCTCTTTTTTATAGCCGCGTTTTTGATCCACCATGTGGTGGTGGAACTGCAAACGGAGTTTTATATTCTCGGGATGCCCTTGAGGATGTTGATTCAGCTTTTCAGTATCTCTGTTTTTGCGTACTGGCTTTTCAGCCATCCCCGGGTGCAGGAAAATCTGGAAGGCCCCCTGTGGGGATCAATCCAGCCTCTTTTCCTGGAGTCGATCATTGCCATGACAGTGGTGCTACTGGAATTTCAATTTACCCAGAAATGGATGACTCTCTTTTTTGCTCTTTTTGCCATGGGGGCCATGGCTCTGGGACAATTCTGGAAAAGAAGTTATCCGAACTTATCTAGAATGAAACTTTACGGAGTTTTTATGTATTATGTGGCAGCCTTCCACATTGCTTTTTTATCGACCGTTACGGAAATGCCTGCAAATCACTTTATGGAACAATCCTGGGTCATTGGTTTGATCGTGGAGATGCTGCTTACAGGAATTGTGGTCTGGTTCTATCGCAGTATACGATTGGAGGAGGCGGTCTATCCCGGTGTATTAAGCTTTCTGCGAAAAATTGCCGGCCTTCTTACCATAAAACGAAACCACTGGGTATTTGACCCTCTGTTCATCGCTTCTGCGCTTTTTCTTTACTGGTCTTTCGATCATGCTATTTTAACACTTCTGTGGGTAGTAATGATTTTTATAGTTTTTGGTCTTAGCATTGTCATTCGAGAAGGTCACTTTCGTATTCTGGCCCTCATGGCTCTTGCGTTTGCACTGGCACGATTGATCTTTTTTGACCTTTCGCAAAGCTCTCTCACCATGCGCGCAATTGTATTTGTAGGTGTAGGTATATTGATGCTGGGTATGAACTCGCTGTACAATCGATTCAAAGGTAGATTCGTATGAACCTATTACGCTATATCTTTCTTTCTGCAATATTGATCGCAGGTTTTTTTCTTTCCTATATGATCTATCGGGAGGAAGTAAAAGTACCTTTTGGAGCAACTCTGGCTCCCGCTTTTCAGCTGCTGGGCCGCCCGATAAAAAATGTGGATCGCGCCCTCACTCAGGTCCTTCCCATAGACTCTCTGGATGAGGCCAGATATGGCGATGTAATATATAGAAGGTATAAACCGTATAACGGTGGTACGCAGGAAGATCAAGCCTACGTTCAAAGGCTTGTGGAAACTATCTCCCTTTCAGGAAAGAAGGGGTTTACCTATCATGGTCTAATTCTGGATTCTGCTGAGATGAATGCCTTCGCGCTTCCTGGCGGTGTGGTGTTTGTCACAAGCGGATTGTTACATAACATGCATTCAGAGGCAGAACTGGCTGCCGTGCTGGCTCACGAAGTAGGTCATGTGGAACTCTCCCATTGCCTGGATAGTGTTCGTTTTGAAATTGCTGCCAGAAAAATTGGAACAGCCCCTCTGGGTGAGCTGGCAGACCTGGCAATGAACTTGATGCTCAGACACTCCTACAGCAAAACTCAGGAAGAGGAGGCGGATGAGTATGCCTGGTCCTTTCTGAAGCAATCTTCCTATTCGCCGGAAGGCGAGGGTCTTGCCTTTGCAAGATTGCTGAAAAGGTACGGAACATCCGGTACGGCAAGTAACGTTGTATCTGAATATTTCAAGTCTCACCCATATCTGGAACTGCGAGAAGCTCGATACAGAACCAGATTCCAGGAGTGGATTGCCGATCATCCCAACGAAGAAAGGAAATATGGATACAAAAACCTGCAGGAGCGGACCACCCTGGCCGATGATCCTTCGCTGGATCCTTGAATTAGCGCAGCCTGAAAATAATCCTTGTAATCCTTATACCGAATCCTGCAAAGTTTCCGGACAATTTTCCATTGTCACCAATGCATCCCGGTAGATGGGTTCATCGATAAATCCATATCCTTCATGGGAAAATCCGGTGATACCACGTTCTCGATGTGATTCAAATAACTTGATGACTTCTCTCGCCTTTCTACACTCCTCCGGATCCCATGAAAACACCTCTTTCGCTATAGCCGCCTGACCTGGAGATATACATCCTTTTCCGGGAAATCCTATCTGCTGATCCCTCTGACAGAGTTCGCGAAAAAAATCTAAATCAGTGTAGTTTTGATAGACGAATGAAATCGGCTCGACTCCTGCCATTTTGCTCTCTACAAAAAAGCTTGTAAGCATATAATCGATGGATTTACTACGCGATTCAATCAACGTATGTGTCGCCTTCATATCCGACAGCAAATCCAGGAGGCCCAGGTAATATACGGTGACTCTTTCATCAATTTTCAATTTCCGAATATTCTGAAATGCTTCCGCTGTCTCAACAGATAAATGCAACTGAATCTCCTGGTGAACGTTCCGGAGGGCCTGGTCCACATCGTTTGCCGATCGAACTTTCGGTATGCGAATGGCATCGGGTCTTACACGATTTAGCAGTCGTATATCGTCCAATCCCCCATCATTCAATGGATTCACACGTACTGAAATCATGGGACCGGCGTCTTTCGAATTCAATTGAGAAATAAAATAGGCCGCCATGACTCTTGCCAATGGCTTCTGTTGGAGTGATACGCCATCCTCCAGATTGACTATAGCGATGTCAGTGTCCAGGGAGTCGAGTTTATTCAAATGTTTCAGCTGGACGGCCGAAACCATGAGCGGATTCCGGCAAAAAAAAGAGGGGGATGTTCTCCGTGGAATTTCAGGAATGGAAGCAGCAATCTCTTCCAGCTTCTTTTCCTCCAACAGCCGTTCAATGGCGGCAAGATTCTGAAAAATCATAAAAATGCTTAGAATACCCTGCCGGGATCATTTTCAATTGTCTCCAGTAGCAACCTTACAGAGTTCTGTGAATAGTTTCTCATAGGACTCAATTGCCGTAGCAATTCAGTGATGATGGAGGAAGATTTTTCCATTCGTTCCATATAAAAATGGTCGGTCTTCGGTAAAATGGTGAGGCGGTAGAAAGAAGCAGGAAAACGATTCTTCAAGTTTAAATTTTCCTCACGCTCCGTATCCGGAATCTCATCGTCCATCTGACCGATGAATTGATACACGCGCACTTGCTTCTCAATGACAGTCTGCAATAGTTTTTTGAAAATCAGTTTTGCAGATTGATTCGTATAACTTTTATGTTCTGGAGATTCCATATACTCAAGTGCCTGATAGAAGGCGATTAGATCAGGAGCCATGGCTTTTTTCGCTGAGGAATCTTCGGGTGTTCCTCCTGCATTAACGGGAGTAGAAAATGTGTTCTCATTTGAAGCATTCACCTGTGACTGGACGCCTTCTTTTTGATGGATCCATTTTTTTAAATCCAGGGAGGCTTGTGAAATATATTTCGGATCCACTTTTCGGCGCTTCATATTGTTAATGAGCCTCATACCCCAATTTTCCAGCAAGGAACCGGAGTAGGCGCAACCCGATAGAATCACTCCATCGATCTGAACATCGCTTCTTTCTACAGACATTAAAGCTGTGATACAACCCTCTCCATGACCCAGCAGGTAGATCGGAACTTGCTCCACTTGAGCGGACCGGGTCCACTTCAAAACGCTGCCCAGATCAGCTGCAAGATACTCAGGATCCGGTTCGTTTCGGCCTGAAATCTTGCTCTCTCCCGTTCCCCTCTGGTCATACCGAATTGTGGCAATGCCGTTGCTGGCGAAAGCATGGGCGAGGTATTCTCCTGTGAACGAAATCAACCCTTTGCTATTCCAGTCCGCGTCCAATCCACGATCGGAAGCTAAAATTATCATTTTTGAATAACGGTCCGAATCCGGTACGGTAATGGTAACAGGAATGATTGTTCCATCAACGCTGTAAATGGTTTCCACTCTTTCTGAGTAACTGACTTTCCCCGGAAACGATGACCCGGGGCCCGATCGGTCGATAAAAAAATAGAGAGCCAGCAATAGAATGGGAATGACTATAGTTGCAATAATAAATTTACGGGTGTTCATACTGTTTCCTGCTCAAGATAAACTATTAAAATATATATATTTATAAAAATAAATTAAAAAGAAGGTTTGTTGGACCGTTGGGCTTTTTGAATTAGATAATCAGTAAATTCGGGAAAGCATATGGCAGCCATATGACTGGTATCATAGAACATATCACATTTGAAACTTCTATCATGATTCAAATCATATAGCTTTGAATGATAACGTTTTACCAGGTCTTCCATAAAAGGAAGCCAGATAGCCTCGGCACTTTTGCCAGCATATGTAGAATTGTTCTCTCTATGTCTGGCAACCACGGGCTTTTCCCTTACCAATCTTCTCAGTTCAGGCCCTACTCTGGCCCTCAATAGTGCGGCAGGAACATGCAAATCGTAGGCAATTTTTAAACACTGCCTGGTAAAAAAAAGCTGACCATGGGAAAAATTGAAGGGAATATAATAAGCGTTGTAAGCATTCCGGCCATCCTGTAATAAAAAGTCGGCGCTCTCATGAATGGGAGCTCGTTTGTCGTAAAAAGAAGCCGAACCTTTGTTTTCCACTAACTTTTGATGAGAAAATTTCAGAAATTCGTTGTATCCTTTCGCCTCCATGGAATCGTTTTTCAAACGTCTGACTATTACGTTCAGTCTGGGTTTATTTCGCGCAGTCCAGAACACTGATTTGGCTAAATAGTTCAAGGTTTCATCCAGCGAGTAGTGGGTAATGTTTTTCACGATAAACCAGGGGGAAAGACCGTATAGCATCACCTCGTCCATGGCTATGGCCGGTGTTGTGTTGAAACCTTGTGGAGATACGGTGAAATAAACCATATCGGGTCGAACGTCACGATCGCGAAATTGCTCCATATAGTAAGCAAAGTAGTCGGAGGTTCCTCCGGGAACGGAGAAGTTGAAAAGAATCCAGCCTGGATGTTTTTTTGCAATATAGGCGTTGTCGAAAGAAATAGTTCTGGAATTCCCGAAAATTACCAGAACTTTTTTTCGATCCGGTTTTTTTAAATACAGCTCCAGCTCATCGAGCAATTCCTGATCGTAATCATAGTTTACAAAGGAGGCAGTCTTCAGGAAGTAATCGGGCAAATGACCGATGAAAAAAAGTTTATCAAAGCCAAATGCCAGCAGAAAAAGAAAAAAAGGATAGAGCATGTATATATGTAACTTTGTATCTTTCATAACATATACTCTAAAAAACAAAATAGATAAATTGATGGGATCCTGTGATCACCACAGGAAGCAGATATCCTCCCAGTAGTGTGGCTGATACAGGGATCAACACCCGATCGTATTTTCTAAATTTTAGAAAAAAAGGTTTAAAATACTGAACACAGTGAAAAAAGAAAACCGCAAGAAACATAAGAAAAATTGTACCAGGATACTCAATCTTTTCAGAACGAAAAAGCTCTTCGCCAAAAACAGCCGAGTAGAGATTCGAATCGATGGAAGAATCTGCAAGTATGGATTTCACCTGCCCCTCACTATTGGTGAATAAACCTGTGAGCATCTCCACCATAATCTGATCGGATTTGATGACACCGTTGGCCAGCTTCACAGGCTGGGAACGAAACATAATAGCTCCCAGCACAAAAACAAAAAATACAATGAGGATGCGCACAACGTTCAAAACAGGATTTTTAATGTCCTTGAAGCGAAAACCGGTCGCTCTTTCAATAAATCGTTCAATGGCCAGCAATACTCCCCAGAGAGCACCCCAGGCGAGGTAAGTGAGATCGGCTCCATGCCAGAGACCACCCAGGGTGAAGGTAATCATTAAATTTAAATAAGTTCGCAGATTCCCCACGCGGGAGCCACCGAGGGGTATATAAATGTAGTCACGAAGCCAGGAGGCAAGCGTTATATGCCACCTCTGCCAGAGTTCCTGGGCAGAGCGAGAAAAATAGGGAGCAATGAAATTTTCAGGTATTTCATAGCCCAGAAGGTACGCAGACCCCCGTGCCATATCGGTGTAGCCTGAAAAATCGCCATATACCTGCAGTGAAAAACCTACCCCGGCCAGAAATATGGACCACCAGGAGTGTACACCCGGATTAGAGAAGACCGGCTGTATTATGGAACCCATGGGATCGGCGATGATTGCCTTTTTTACAAGTCCACCCATGATATACCAGATGCCTGTAAACATCCTTTCCCGATTGATCCATGGTTTCTCCATCTGTTCCATGAAATCGCTGGATCGCATAATAGGGCCTGCGATCAACTGAGGGAAAAAAAGAATAAAAACGGAAAACTGCAAAAAGGAAACACGTTCTTTTACTATGCCGCGATATACATCTACAGTATAGGCAATCAGTTGAAATGTATAGAAGCTGATGGCCAGGGGAAGAAACAGATCAAAGGGAGCAGGATCCACTCCAGGTGTTATTCCAGAGCGGATAAAAAGTCTGATTATAAATCCCGTATACTTGAATACAATCAGATTGCCCAGATCAAAAAAGAGTGCGCCAATTAAAAACCACTTTCGCTTTTCTGGAAAGCGTAGCATCAATCGGATAAAGATGAACGTGATTGTGACCAGAGAGAAGAAAAGGATCAGCCACCGAACGCCCGTAATTCCTTCACGTTGTACGCCCCAGATTCCGTAAAAAAAAAGAGACGCTGTGAACAGGAAAATAAGGCGAGCTTTGCCGCTCAGCGACCAGTGAATCAGATATACAATCGGAAAAAAAAGCAAATATAGAATAGAGTTAAACAGCATGGTCGCATAAACGGGTGCCCTTTTTCCTCCAGAAGCACACCATAGAGCTATGCTGATTTATCCACCTCTGGAGTCTACTTCTATACATGGAAAAAATTAATAGAAGCCATCTCAAAAATAGCTTCTACTACAGTATGGCGCGAAAAGCAGGAACTACTTGATCCACAGTTTCCAGAAGGCTCATGTGCACCGTCGCCCCTGCAGCATTTTTATGTCCCCCACCACCGAGGCGCGAAATCACAGGAACAACGTCATCATCGCCCTTGGAACGAACCGAAACTTTCGTTATGCCGGGTTCTCTTTCCGAAAAAAGAATTCCTATCCGAATCTGAGATGGCTCTATCAATTCATTGACCACCCCCTCCAGATCATCAAAGGTCAGGTTGAGTTCCTGGAGATCTCTGTATGAGATAGTAAAGTAGGCAATCAATTGCTCGCTATCAAAGGAAAGCCGTTCATAAAGGAGTTTTTTCAATGAGAGGCGACCCACCGGTGAACTAAAATTCAGACGTTCAGCCACTGATTCGGGTCTTACCCCGATCTTCAATAACATTGAGGCAATCTCATGAGTTCTGGATGAGGTTTTCCTGTATTGAAAAGATCCTGTATCTGAGACGATGCCTGTATAAACCGCCATGGCAACTTCCAGAGGCATGAGTTGTCCGGAAAGCTGGAATAACTCAAAAACAATCTCGCTGGTGGAGCTGATATCGGGAAATTCAAAAAAGATGTTTTCATCCGATTCAATTGCATCATGGTGATCCACTATAATCAAATTGGAACGGTCGGCTTTGATCAAAGCCTGCACAGGACCCAGACGCGCCGGATCGGAATTGTCAAGGCTTACCACAGTGCAACTGTCCAGATGGGGAGCCTCCTCACCTTTGTTCAGATGCTGAACGCGGTTGCCAGGGTCCACAAAGCGTATCTTTTCAGGAATAGGGTCCTGATTGAGAATCCTTACCTGTCGTTTCAAAGAAGAGAGCATCTCAAAAAGAGCAATCTCGGCTCCCAGTCCATCGGCATCCGGTCCGCGATGGGTGGAAATGACAATGGACTCCGCCTGCATGAGGCGCACATAGAGCTTATTGTAACGGTCTTTGTTCTCCATAGTGAATCTATCAATTAAATACGATTTCTAAGCTCCGAATAGAGAAGTTTTATCATAGCTCCTTTACGGTATCCGAATAGATATGATTTAGCGCATTGCAAAGAAAGTCATTTTCATTTTCTGAAATATTTTTTTTGCATCACCCTCCCTTTTTGACGGGAGTGCGGTTCTACACACCTTCCACCTCAAGCCTGATGTATTGAACAATCAATAGACTTCTTTCTTGATAAAAAAAGAATCGATCTAAAAGTAAAAAAAATGCAAAAGAAACTGGGAGTGTAGTATCAGGCTTAAAGAGTCATATAAAAAAATTATGTCCCTTGAATCATTCTTCTGTTTATTTTTTCGATGTTTTCCACAAAATCAACTTTTCCAGTAAACGAGGAGCCACGTCTCTCAGAAGAAAAACCACTCTTCCGTTTAGATCCGTGAAAGCCACACGGCGATTCTTTTCAATAGCGCGTATGAGAAGTTGAGCCACATACACTGGATCCGCCGCCCCCTTTGCCTGTTCATCTTTTAAACGCTGGCCGGTAGAATCCAGACCGGACGTCCGAAGCGATGTTCTGGTATATCCAGGAGCAAATATTAATGTTTTCAAATTGTTTCCAGATTCTTCAATTCGAAGGGACTCCATAAGCATATTGCCAGCGGCTTTGGAGGCACTGTAGGCTGCACGTTCCGGAATTCCATAGAAGGCCGACGGAGTGGAAACATAAACCACCATTTTTTCTGTCGAGCTTTTCATCATAATCGGTAGAAGCATTCCCGTCAAATCAGCCACAGCGAAAAAATTGATTTCCATAGCCTGACGATACACGGCTGGATCATTATCTTTCACCTTTCCATGGGCAGTTATTCCGGCATTATGAATGAGAAGAGGAAGCGCTTCGCACTCGCTGTCCACAAAAGTGTAAATTTTTTTCCGATCAGCTTCTCTGGTAATGTCAGCCTGAATGAAGAGCGGCATAATATCAGTTTCTGCCTTGATCAATTGCGACAGCTCTTCCAGTTGCTCTTTTCTCCGGGCAACGAGAATTGGTTTTGCGCCTCGCTTCGCCAGCTGGCGGGCAACGGCCCAACCTATTCCGGATGAGGCTCCTGTAATAAGAGCATTGCAATTCTGTATTTTCATTGTGCCTTACGGGGACTTCAGTAAAAGTTGTATCAAACTATGTTGCGACGTTTATTTGTAAATCTGAAATCTGGAACCGAACATCTCAACTATGGTCGTGAAATTGTTGCCCGCTGGGGTGGCCATCTTCTTGCTGAGTATTCCAGACTCAATGAAAAACAATCTTTATCTTTGCTGGACCTGGGGTGTGGCCATGGCACAGACCTGGAAAACATAATTACTGCTACGCTTCGTGCAAATGTTGATTTGAATCGAAAAGATATTAAAATTTACGGTGTCGAAAGCTATCCTCCCTATGTAAAAGAATTGAAAGGCCGTGGGATTCAAGTCCTATCCCGAAACATTGAACGCGAGTCTTTTCCGTTAAAGGACGCATCCGTGGATCTTGTGGTAGCAAATCAGGTACTGGAGCATACCAAAGAAATCTTCTGGATTACCTCCGAAGTGGTACGAATTTTAAAACCGGGCGGAAGTTTCATCGTGGGCGTCCCCAATCTTGCCAGTTTGCATAATCGCCTGCTGCTTTTAATGGGAAGGCAGCCGACACAGATCCAATCATTGAGCGCTCACGTACGGGGCTTTACGCTCCATGACCTGAAACAATTCATGGAAGCAGGGAACTTTCTACAGATGGAAGAATACGCAGGATCCAACTTCTATCCTTTTCCGCCGAAGGTCAGCGTGCCTCTCAGTCGCCTTTTTCCGACTCTTTCCTGGGGAATTTTTGTAAGGTTCATGCGAACGTCTCGACACGGAAATTTCCTGGAATTTCTGGAGCAGAACCCTCTGGAAACTAACTTTTATCGGGGAAAAAAAAGCGAGTGGTAGTTTTGGAGTAAGTTTTACGACTGCCGTAGCCTCGCGTGGGACTGAATATGAACGCCTTTGAAATCATCGCACCGGATGACTGGCACCTGCATCTCAGGGATAATCCCTATCTTGCTGTTACAGTTCCAGCATCATGTCAAAGTTTTACCAGGGCTCTTGTGATGCCCAACTTGAAAACCCCCGTTACCACACTGGAGCTGTTGAGGGATTACAGATCGCGAATTGAGAAGGCTGTTCCATCGGGGGAAAGCTTTCAGCCACTGATGTCTATTTATCTTACGTCAACCGCTACTAAAAAAAACGTAGCACAATGGAAAGAGTCGGGCGATGTGCAGGCTGTGAAACTTTATCCAGCAGGAGCAACCACTCACTCCTCCGCAGGTGTGACAGATATAGAAGCAATGTACCCCATTTTCGAAGAAATGGAAAAAATGCGACTACCACTTTCCATACATGGAGAAGTAGCAGATTCGGGGACCGATATGTTTGACCGTGAAGCAAAATTCATTGAAAAACATCTTGTCCCGCTGGTGAATCGATTCCCGGGTCTTCCCATAATTCTGGAGCACGTATCGTCCCGGGAAGGTGCCCAGTACGTTGCAACGGGACCTCAAAATCTGGCTGCCACGGTCACACCTCATCATGTGTTGCTCAACAGGAACGATCTTTTTTCCAATGGACTTCAACCCCACCACTACTGTCTGCCGGTAGTCAAACGCGAAGAAGATCGCATGGCAGTGGTAGAGCTGGCCACCTCGGGCCATCCCAGAGTTTTTGCCGGTACCGATAGCGCGCCACATCCCGAAAAAGCCAAAATCAACGCCCATGGTTCGGGGGGAATTTTCAATGTCCTTTCAGCAATTTCCGTTTACGTGGAACTTTTTCAGTTGTTGAACCATCCGGAGCGATTGGAGGCTTTCTTATCCATTCACGGAGCAAAGTTTTACGGAATCCCTGTAAATCGACAGAAACTCAGAATTCGACGTGCT
>JBNLFC010000007.1:0-5425 GCA_050305335.1 Leptospirales bacterium | reverse complement strand
ACGACGCTCTTCCGATCTATCAGTGGTGGGGTTCGAAGCACCGTCATCCACAGAAAAGTTTTCAAGTTAGTATTCCATCCATCCTAAAATATTTGTCACATTTAATTTTTACATAATATTTTATTATTTATTTGTTTTTTCTACACCCACCGCGGTTTCGTTTTCATCTTGATTCATAGAAATGATCTTTTCAATCCCACGAATTCCATCAAAGATCTCAATATGTCCATCCCTTTCACGCAGAGTGGTGAAAGCCGGAACTTTACTCCTTTTATGAAATAGCCTCCAGAAAATCGAAGGGTGCCAGCCAGCCAGAGAGCGGTCTTCCACAATTCCAATGGTTTTGTCTTGCTTCACGGATGAAGCTCCGCCACTCTGTATATGCAAAGATTGCCAGACCGCTTCCTGAAACCTGCGTTTATCGAAACGTTTTGGAGGCGATAAAGTATCAATAGGATCCGTGGAAAGTATATAAACAACGCCATCCAGTCTGTGCGGCGGATTCATGGCAAGAAAGACAACATTCCCTTCGGGCAAATATCTCTCCAGAAATGCACGGAAAAATTTTTCATGGGCTGACGCTTTCTCGTTCCCTGATACTTCCCAATGAGCGTCGTAGTGAACCCAGAGAAACATTCTTGCTTCGCGATACCTTGCATAGGCAATGAAAGCCTTTTCGATAAACTGGGCCGGTGTAATCTTTGTAACTCCTGAAACCTGTGCAAAATCGTTCATGCGCTCAAAAACCTGACATCCCGTGTCCAGACGATACTTGCTATCTACTGACATATATCCGGTTACTCCGTCGTCCATTACCACACAGACTGTACGATAACCGAATTCAGATAGCCGCGAAAAAAAAGTTGCTCGCTTGTCGGTATTTTTAAGAAGATCAATACCGTCTTTGCCCGAGAAAATGCCTCGCAATGAGGATCCAACGGATGTAGCCGGTAAAACGATATTGAACTTTTTAAAAAAAACATTTTTTAACCCCGGCACTTTCAGGGAAGCTGCCTGTATTCCATCAGAGGTATAAGGCTCACCTTTTAAGCTTTTTTCCACCAGTTGGAAAGCACTGGCTCCATTGTAGGTGAAAAGGTAACCCCGTGCGCGACTCTGGTGGCCTAATTGTATTGCTGTTCCCTGCATGGCTTCCCGACAGAGGTTGGCTTCATCCTTACGCACACATATGTTTGTATCGTCCGGATCCCCGCCAGGCCATTGGGAGTTACCGTCTCCATCTTCGTCATTGATTGAACCAATAAAATCCAGCATGGTGGTCAACACAGGAGAAGCGTTGGTAAAATCGGTGATGAAACCCGATTTCATATGCAAAGACTCCAGCATTAAAAAACCGGAAAGAATCCGAGCGAGAGAAGATAAAAAGACGGATGGCAAAATGGAAATTCTCTCTTCATCTTTGCGACTTCTGTATATAATCACCAGGGCAAGCAAGACCCATTGCATTCCCAGTACGAATAGCATACTTCCCAGAATCAATGAAATGAGAAATACTACAGTAGAGCCCGACAAAAATGGAGTCATAGAAGAGACATCAGCCGGGATAAAAAAATTAATATTTTTTAGCAAATATGCGGGGTCGATTTTTATAAAAAACAGAAATAAAACAGGCAACACTGGAAAAAGAATAGATATGGCCAAAACAGGCAGAGGGACAAGGACTCTTTCAAAGCCGGGAGAAAGATATAGTTTATGACGAATCTGCAACGAAAGAAAAAGTGCCGATGTAAGAATCAGCATAGCCACATGGCATAAAATAAATCCTCCGGTTGTTAGATTTGGCAGAGCGTAATGGCATGGGAGATAAAGAATTCTCGCTCCCACGGCAGAAAGTACCAGAAACGTTGCATTGTAGCCGCGAAATATTGGAAATAAGTAAAGAATCGGCAACAGGATCGCTAACGTGGCTCCGCCGTAAATAAAAGATATGGTGGGGTCCATGGCGCCCTCGCGGGCCAACATTCCATAGTGATAGAGGGGCTCCGCCAGAACGATGAATAAAAAAACGCCCGGTGCAGAAAGTGTCCAGTAACGTTGTACTCGATACAACACAGAAGCGACGATGCGTGCCAGGAAAAAAAGTACATTAAAGAGGATCCCAAAGAGGATTCCCCCCACGGCGAAAAGTGAAAAATTCAGAACCACTCCCTGGAAAGGCAGTTTTTCAACCGCTATATACGAATATGCCAGTGAAACAGCGCCAATGGAAGTAAAAGCCAGAAAAGAAACGTTAAATCCCACCAGCATATTGCGGAATATTCTGGCCGCAAAAAAACCCGTACCGATTTCACGGTAATCAATTGTTGAGTAATCTTTTTCTTCTGCCGGTGAGCTTTGAAACACTTCGCCTCTTCGGAGATGAAGACACACCTCCCCTCCTCTCTGGAATCAATTTTCGGTCGTCTCACCCGGGCAGATGCGATTTTTTTTCCATGCTTAAGATGAAACGTTTCGTTTTAAAAAATGTCCAATGTGATGAGTTGATTGAATTTTGCACCTTTGCCGGGACTATATGAGCTGAAGTGCCCCCGTCGATTCGGGTAAATATCTCAGTATCAATTTTCCTTGACTCAAAAAATCAACTCAGGCGGATTTTCGGTTATGGCCATAAATGTAACAGATGCGAATTTTGATGAGATTGTGATTCGTGGATCGTCGAGTCAGCCAGTACTTGTGGATTTCTGGGCCGCGTGGTGCGGTCCATGCAAAATGATAGGACCCGTTCTGGAGAGGCTGGAAAGCAATCTGAAGAATCGTTTTATCCTCGCAAAACTGGATACGGATCACAACCAGGGAACTGCAGTAAAATACGGAATTTCCAGCATTCCTGCCGTGAAACTTTTCATAAACGGCAATGTCGTCGATGAGTTTGTGGGGGCTCTACCGGAAGCATCTATCCTGGCATTTCTGGAAAAACATCTTCCAGATGATCAGTTACAACAATTGATTGAGCTTTCCAGGACAAACCCGGCCGCAGCTGCCATGCAAATCATGGAATCCGACAAACAGGGTGAAAAATATGATGCGCTGGTCTGGGCAGGGGTCCTGGCCCTTTTATCGAAAATCAACGAAGATCAACAGCAACTGGACACAGTAAGATCTTTGCTGACCTTTTTGCCGGAGTTTGGCAGTTCCCATTCCGACGCCCGAAACATGCTTCTTTCTTATCTGGCAGATTCTGATTCACGAGAGCAACTCAACCACTTCAGTAAAATCTTCGGATCAGCAGACGATATCCGTAACGGGCTGGACTATTTTCTGGAAAATGTATCTTCTACAAGAAACGGCGATCGGGAAAAAGCAAAAAAGGCGATCCTCTCCTGTTTTCAGATACTTGGGAACAATAGCGAAATCGTAAATGAGTATAGAAAACGTTTGGCCTCGATTCTTTTCTGATGACAGGAGACATTGACCGTTTGAAAATGGTGTTGGTGGAGGAGTTGCCAATGACCAACATCGAAGAGTTTCTTGATCAGATAATTGCCGACAAAATCATGCATGCCCGCTGGCTCAACACCCTCTCTTTTCTGGAGCATGTGGGAACACGCAAAATCCATAAAACTCAGAGCCATCCACAAATGACCGATCTGGTTCTCAAACATGCTTCGGAAGAGGCACGACACGCACATTTTTTTAAAAAAATGGCGGAAAGTCTGGGCGGATCCGAAGTGGAAAATTACAACTTTTCTTCCATGCTGGGTGGATATCCCGCATATCGTTATTTTCAAAGTCTGGATTCCATGGTTGAGAAAAAGATCGGTAGCGAGGAGCACACCGCCAAACCCGCGCCCTTTCTCTGCTATCTATACGTGACCACTCTTATAGAAGAGCGGGCAGGATGGCTCTATCCAATTTATGAAAAAAGATTACAGGCCGCCGGCAGCCAGATCAGCCTCGCATCGGTCATCAGCGAAGAAGAGCGTCATCTTACGGATATGTACGGTGCACTGGAAGCAACGGACCCTCAAAACTGGCGCAGGCGTCTGGATCATTTTCTTGCGGAAGAAAGAAAATTCTATAACAAAGTCTTTGAAAAAATCACCGGGCCGGTGGCTTCTTAAATGCTCGATGTAAGCTCTTACAATGGCGGTTTCAAAAACTAAAATTCTATTCGTGTGCATGGGTAACATCTGTCGATCGCCAGCGGCGGAAGGAACCTTTCGCCATCTGGTGCAGAGTCGTCAGCTAGAGAATTTATTTCACATTGATTCCGCGGGCACTCATGCATACCATGTGGGTGAATCTCCTAATCCGCGAACCATCCGAACTGCAATGGACTATGGCATAACACTACAGCACTGCGCACGCAAGTTTTCACAGAAAGATTTTGAAGAGTTCGACTACATACTCCCCATGGACCAGGAAAATCTGGAAAATGTTCTCTCCCTTGCACGGAACCAGACGGACAGAAAGAAAGTCATTAAATATAGAACATTTGATCCGGATTTAAACGCAGGAAACATACCGGATGTACCGGATCCCTATTATGGCCAGATCGATGGATTTCGAGAAGTCCAGGAAATTTTAATTCGTTCCAGCGAGAAACTGCTCGGATGGCTTCAGGAAAGGGGGATATAAAAATCAGTCTGAAAAATCATACTGACCACTTTCGATAGTTTGTCCTATTTCGTTACGGATCGTCCTGCACTATGCGAAGTTGCCCGAAGCATAGCGCATGACAGGTTGGATGTAGTGAGCCACGGGGTGGTGAATCGCATAGCCTTCATTGAGCGGCGTTTGATTAAAATTTTTATACTTTTCTTTCACATTCTGAGCATTCTCTGTCATGAAGCGATATGATACCTCCACATTTTGAACATATCCATTTTTCTCGTTCTTGTTTAAGAAATGGTTTAAAGCCAATGGTACTTACTTTTTTACTGTTTTCAATTAAACTAACCTGATATCGTTTTTGATAGCTTCTATCAAGATTCACTATCTTTTTGCATGGGAATTCAGGGCATTTAAAACAATAGACTATTTCTTTTGCTTTTGCACATTTTTTGATTTCGCAAAATTTGCATCTTTCTGGTTTATCAGTATCATCTAAAAGACACCCATTACAGGGTTTCTTTTTTTTTACATGAACATAACATCCCATACAATTCATTCCGCATGGTGCAAACATTCTGATTTCGATATTTTCTGGCATGTCCATTCACTATTTCCTATCTAGTAAAATATGCGTACCACACGCTTTGTCGCGATGCTTCCAGAATCCGTTGAAACTGGAAATTGATCAGTGAAAGTCCGATCCTGAAAAAGACCGGCCTTTCAAACTCCCGAAAACGGAGTATTCAACTAATAAAAAAATAAAAATATAACACAAGAGTCAAGAAGATATGATCCCAGACCTGCAAGAAATCGCCAGATCAACGATCGAAAGCAGAATTCTTGATCAAGC
>JBNLFC010000006.1:0-27442 GCA_050305335.1 Leptospirales bacterium | reverse complement strand
TATGTATTTTCTATTTCTTCGTAGCAAAGTATAACGATCACCTTTTTCGCTGAAAGCTACCTGACCGCCGTGAGTATGCCCGCTCAATACCAGATCCACCGGCGCCCTCTGCAACCACTGAAAATCTGCGGGATCGTGATTCAACACAATCACTGGCCAATCAGGCACTATAGCATGTAAAACGCTCAGAACAAGGCCAGGTTTTGCACGGTAATCCAGTCCTGAAAATTGCAAGTGTCCGTTTCCTCTCCGGAAAACAGATGTCTGGTTCAAAAGTAAATGCATTTGCGGTAGAGAAGATAAAATGAAGTTGGACCAGTTACGAAAATCGTCAAAATGGTCATGGTTGCCCGGAACCATATAAACATTACCGGAATAGAGATGGGATAACTCCTGGAGAAATGGAGTAGCCAGTCCTAAATAGAAATTGGATACATCGATCAAGTCACCTGTGATTACCAGTATATCGCCAGAAATTGTGCGAAGACGGGAGAGCCAGAACTGAAGTTCCTTTTCTCCGATGGTTGGCCCAATGTGCAAATCAGATATCTGAACTATCCTCAACCCCTCAAGGTCATCATGCAATCCATGGATAGAGATATCCTCTTCCACCAGTTCAATATTCCTGGAACTAGACAAAGATAGATAGGCGAAACTTATAGCAGCTCCTGCAGGAAAAGCCACTGCAAGCTTTCGCAGCATATCCTGGAAAAATCTACGGCGATCATAGCCAGGTTTTTCTGGCAAAAATTGATGCGAGGTCCTTTTTAAAAAAAGTAGATGAAGTAAATAAAAAAAAGCAAAAAACGGAGCACCTGTGGCCAGACCCAGCAGTACCATCAAGTAAAGCAAATGCACAAATGCCTTTGTGCTCCAAATCTGACCACCTGAAATTGCAGGCCACCGATCGAAAAAAGAAAGCAGCGCAACAGGTAGCTTACCTGTCTTATTCTGAACGTACAAAAGATACACTCCGGCCAACGAAACCAGTGCCAGTGTCGTTAAGGACCACAAAACCTGATGATAATATGAGAAAAACATAAAAGAAACGCTATCTCTGTCACTATGTATCAGTCTGCATTGTCATCTGCTTTTCTGCCAGTAGTAGTCCATGAACTCATCAGGGTCAATTTTGGGAGCATTGGATGACTCCTCAGGCGGTCCTGTACACTTCGTCACCTCGGTTTATTGTGAAGAATTTTAAAACGACCCTTAGACGGCTGGAGCTTTTCAGTTTGTCTGCAAAAAAATATCTAGAATTAGCAGTGTTCGTCTGCTCTATAAACCTGAATTGGTTCTGGATCTGAGGAATCAGCGTCAATTCTTCCATCGTAAACTATTACATCAGCCTTGATTTTGCTGCAAATTTCTTGAATAAGGCTTTCCGGTAAATCGTAAACATAATCGTCTTTTTTGCGATCCCAACCAAGGATATAAATTGGCCCTGGCGTACTGGCCATATCGAGGCATTCTTCGTCTCCGTCACATTCATCCACTATCTCTTCTGGTACGTCCAGTATTCCGTGCTCCCGAAAGATGTTCAATGAAAAGGAATACCCGGGAAGATTTACATAAATCCATTCATAGACATTTTCAGCATCCCATTCCAGTGATTCTTCTGTTGATCCGGGCAAAAGCATTTTTCCCAGTTTCACGAGCTTCAGCTCTTTTTCGATTTTCAAATACATTGAATGATTGGCAATGGGGTGTTTGAACTCGCAGCATCTCCAGAAATTATATTTCACATTTTTGATAGAGTTTCCAGCGCTTTTCAAGATGAGAATAGATACCCTTGATCTCTATTTCACTTAAAACAGAAGCAAAATTATCCACAAAAACGGATATATCTTCAAGAAAATCTTCGCGCGGGAGTGTCAGGGAATGGTGAATGTAACCGAATTGCTCGCACTGCTCGAATTCTTCTTTCACCATCTCTACGAACAATTTTCGTTTCTCTGGATTGGATAAGTATTCGCACAAAGCCTTTTGTTTCCCATGCATATATATTTGCTGGTCTCCACTTTGACCGGCACAACTCACACCACGAGCCACCAGCAATTGCATGGTTTCCGGACAATACCCATGCCTATCAATGATTAACTCCACATCTGCAAATTGGTGTGCTTCTCCCTCAAGGTCGTTTAAGCGTAAGTAGCTAATGTAATCTTTGATGCGTTCTTTGTGATGAAAAGCGAGCTGCAATATGGGCCATGTGCCACCGGGCGTCTCCGCGTCGGACCACAGACAGATACGATTTTCGCCGCAAAAAAAACTTCTGGTATACGAAAAGATGTCGTTGGCAAGGTCAGGATCGACGGCTGCATAGGAAAAAAACTCTTCTTCGCTCACGGTCAGTGTCGCATTTCCGTTCCAGTAGTCCCGGATCTTGAATATTAGTTCCACACAGGCAAGGCCCTGGTGCTTTTTCGGATCTTTTACGTCCCTGACCAACTCCTTCATTGCCTGGAGGATTGCTCGGTGATAGGCCAATGAATTGTGTTTTTCAGGACTGAATGGAACAGTTAGACTCCATTCCAACTTTCCTCGGGGGCGATAGCTGGTTGCCGACAGAGATACTATTGAATTCATAAATCAAATGCCTGCCGGCCTGAATTATTAACATATGTTAATTTTATCGCACGGCTGATAATTTTTAATGAGTTTAACGCACTTTTTTCCCAAACTTATTGAAAACTCTTTTCTTTTATGCGCAGACAAATCTGGGGTATTCTATGCTGCAAGAAGAATCCTGCGTATTGGGTTTCGAAAACAATGACAACCATCCGCGAAGAGTCCGGCAAAATAATTTTCGTTTGCGAAAGCTACTGTATTTTATAGTACGACAGGGCTTGATCCAATCGCTCAACGAAATGTGAAAGACTCTCAGAAGTAGCAGCAATTTCCTCTGCTTCAGCGGCATTTGTTTGAGTAAGAGCATTGATATTCTCAATGGAGGCGGTAATTTCATTCATTGCCAGCCTCTGCTCTTCGGTGGATCCCCTCATGCGCCGAATCCCGGTATTCATCTCATTAGCATTATGAGTTACATTCTCGTTGGTTTGCAATTGCAGCTTCATTGACTTTTCTAGAATTGATAGCTGATCAGAAATAGTATTGATGCCCCCCATAATCTTACCGATTGCCGAGATTGTAATGAGAACATGCTCTTTTCCCTGGTCAATTTCTTCGTTGTTTACACGAATCAGCGTATCAATCTCTTTGATGCTGGATGCCGTCTGCTCGGCAAGTTTGGAAACTTCATTGGCCACTACCGCGAATCCTCGACCTGCCTCGCCCGCACGAGCCGCCTCAATCGAAGCATTCAAAGAGAGAAGATTAATTTTCTCAGAAATTTCGCTAATAATATCAACAATGCTTGTCATCTTCATAGAACTTTCATTGATTCTCTTCATACTATCGCTCATTTCATTGAGCGACGTTTCGCCCGACTTCGCCACCACGGCAATATCGCGCGATAGCAGAATGATTTCTTTTTGTTTTTCAGCCACTACTACCGTACTGCGGGATAGCTCTTCAATCTGATGTATAAAATCTGATACTCGCTTGAAGTGATCTGCCGCATTATGGGCGATCGAGTCAACCTGCCCCTGCACCTCGACAATCGCCGAAGCTACCTCTTCAATGGATGCGGCTTGACTGGATGCACTCTCCGAAAGATTAGCAGCAGCCATGGAAGACTCTTTCGCGGCAGACATAAGCTCTCCCGCGACTCCCTGAATTTCCCCCATGGACCCGGTAAGATGCGTCACAAAATCTTGCAATGAGACGGAAACCCTTCCCACTTCATCAAATGAGGTAACGGCAATCTCCTGTTTTAAATTTCCCTCGGAAAGTTTACGAATCAACTGTTCACTGATGGCAAGCGGATTCAATTTTTTTGTAATTGCATAATAAAGCAAAACTCCGGAAACGGTAACAATCGCAAGGGCGGATAAAATAAAAAGAATTTCAATATATTTAAAATCGTCATCTATATCCGTATAGTACAGTGTGACCATAGAATAGTAGCCATATTTTAAATTTCTGCGAAATACAAGCAACTTCGGAGCTCCATCCCACATATAGCGAATCGTTCCGCTGTCACCTCCATTTTTCATCTGCTGAACAAAGTCAAGCCCGGAAAGATCCTTGAGCATCAGCTTCTTATCCGGATGGGCAAGGACTTTAAGCGATGAGTCCAGTATGGCTGAATAACCACTATGACCGATCTTCACAGGAGAGATGAAACGATCCAGAGCAGTCCCCAGTTCCAACGCTAAACCCAACACTCCAATCACCTGATTCCCCTCTTTGATTGGCTCGCTCATAAGGGCCACCACCCTGCCCGTTACAGGTGACTGAATTCCCTCACTGAAGTAGCTTTTGCCGGACTGAGGCATATTGACAATATTCATATCATCATTGGGACGGGCACCGAACCGAAACCCGATACTTGGCTTTACCACCGCTGCCTGCACCGTTTTCGTCCCGGGATTTACAATAAATATATTCTCATACACCTTATACTCTCTGGAAAGATTTGTGAGGAGAGTATTCGTTTCGGTATAGTCTCCTCTGTGAATTTCTCGTTTTAACAAAGGCAAACTGGCAAGATAGCGTGCATCGGCGGAGCGAGCGTCCAGAAAACCCTCGATCTCTCGATCCAGTACCTCGGCTATATTCTGCAATTGATTGGTATAGGATTTTTCCAGAGAACGATAATAAGCATTGGCAGAAATAGTTGCGACAATGAAAATCCCGGTGGTGGATGATAAAATCACCAGACGCGAAAGACTCCAGCTCAGACGAGTGCGAATCACTCTTTCCTTTAAATCCAGCCCGGACGAAAAGATCTTAGAAAACCAGAAATCCATGAAAAAGAAGGCCACCATAGCCCGGATTAACAGATGGATAAAAAGAAGTAAGGATAAATTAATCAATTCAATATGAGAAAGAGGATGCAAAAGAGAAAACAATGCAATGATTACGATTGAAGTAATAAGCCATCTTGCCGCTTCCATGACTTCCGGTAATTTAATTAAAAAGGCAAATCGATAAACTGCCTGGCCTATCTCCTTCGGTGTGAGTTTTTCAAAACCACTTCCCACTCCTTTTGTAAGGGGTTGGATGTAATACATCGTGATTGTATAGAAAAGCAGCGAAGCAGTCAGGGCCACACCATAACTGATGGCGAAAAAAAGGGGAGTAGCCTCTATATTAAAATTGGAAATAGTGGAAATTAAAAACAGAATCGCCGGAAAAAGAAGGCCAAAGCCGACCAAAAAGTCGTAAAAAAAAAGCCGGCGTCTGAAGCTGGTAGTCTGGTTCATTTTATTGGATACCGTCATTCCGGAAAGCAATTTAGCATTTCATCATGGTTTAATATTTCAATCACTCATAAATTCAAAGATTAACTTTATATCAGGTTTAGGTTGTATTGAGATAAATAGTCACGTTTTCTTTAGACGGATGATTAAGAGTGGATCAATTCGCAAATGAGCGCAGATTTTTCAGACTACCACTGGTTCCAGCTCCCTTGGATACTGAGTATTTTTCTGTAGAAATATCAACTCTCAATTCCCCGTCGAAGAGAATACTGCGCCCAGCCTGAATCAGGCAAAGCGTAAAATCAAAAAAACGAAAAGACAATTGAATCATCAAGAGGGTTGTATGGAAGTATCAATACTCGTAGCAAGAATCATCTCAGCGATATACGTCACAGGAGGTATTGCGATCATCATGGGGCAACTCAACTTCAATGATGTCGTGGAAGATATAAATAGATCCCCGTCCCTCTCTTTTTTCTCCGGGGCCCTGGGAACCACATTCGGAGTCATTCTGGTCTCTGTTCATAACACCTGGAGATTGGATTGGACTGTGTTGATTACAATCATCGGCTGGGCCATGCTTGTTGGTGGAGCAACTGTCATTCTACTGCCGAAAACACTCACCTATATGCTCAAATATTACAAACACTCCCCCGCCTGGGGAGTATTTATGATTGTAGTGGGTATCATTTTTGGGTACTTGGGTTTTTTTATTTGAGGGGGAACCGTAGAGAGGACGTTGAGATCGCGGAGGGAATAATCCGCAGATTGCGCAGAAGGATGCAGAGAGGGCTACTGACCGTCTGCCATGAGCCGACAATTATTCTATTATCTCATCATGCTTATCAGGCGGAAATATACTCGCTGGATTTCCTACCGCTACCCAACCAATTGGAACTGTCTGATTCTCTTCTAGTACTGTTTTTATGTGTACAACACCATTGATTCTTACTTCGCTACCTTTTCTTAGTTCTGAGCCATGAAATATTGATGTATGTGTTGCAATAAACACATTGTCATGAATCATTGCTCCTACAATAGGACTACCGGGTCCTACCCAGACATTATTACATATTCTGGTAGAATGGCTTTTATTACTTCGTATCACTGCATTCTCCAAATATAATACAGCTATCTCCAATCTCAATGCTTCCTCCCTCTGCCACCACGGTGGCACCATGCATTATTCTCGAATTTTTTCCGATTCTTACATCACCACAAATTGTCGCAGTTGGTGCAATATAACTTGATTCATCAATTTGAGGTTCTATCCCAAGATGCTTAATAATCATATTTTCACTCTCCTTTTTTGGTACACGTGTTTTTATTCCGAAGTAGTCAATTGCACATAAGGATATGGTTTTGCCGAAGTCGAGCTTCGCTCGATTTGCCCGACGCCCGCGTGCAATATGCACAGGGCCGGGCGAGAGCCAGGCCCGACCGCCAGTGAAGGGCTCAGCGGCAAAACTTTAGTTAAACGTAGTGGGCGAAGAATTCAGATTACTTTTTTGACTTCATCGAAAACTGCTTTTTCCACAAAACTATTCAGCGACATATGAAGTTTTCTTGCTGCAATAGCAGCCTCGCGATGAAGCTCCGGCTTTAACCGCAGGTTAAATTTTCCTGAAAAAGGCTTCTCCGGTTCCATATTTTCTTGATTGCACCACTCTAAATAGTCATCAACAGACTCATGGAATGCTTTCTCAATCTCAGCTACAGATGTACCCTGAAATGTGATAACATCCCTGGTATTAATAATATCACCATGAAATATTTTGGCGTCAGAATCAAATTCTACGCTTCCTATAAATCCTTTATATTCCATCATGGCCGAATACCTGCGTTGATTAAAAATCGCTTCATAGAGTTCACAGCCCCTTTATCGGTCTGTTTTTGGGGATGAGGTCTATGGAAAACCGCTCTAATCTCATTAAGTTTAATACGAACTCTCGATCCATTGCCTTCAGATACCTCCGCACCAAGAGCCTGGAGTAAAGCTTCGATATCACTCCACAAGATGTTCGAAGGCGTAGGAGATTTAAAGATTTCAGAAATAGTCTTCTGATGTTTCGAGTTCACGACAGATGGTACTGAAATGTGATACCATTGTCAACTCTTTTTTTATTTAAGATTGAATTGTAACAAAATGCTTTTCGCCCATTACGTTGAACGAAAAAGGTTTCTCGAAGTGACGAACGATGTGAGCCATTTGTCGCAGCCCCTCCCCCATAGCCGAACCTAAATTCTCGCCCCAAATAGTTCGGCGTTTATGGGGGCGACCGAAGGGAGAGGGCAAGACCAGGCAAGGGCGGCTATGCCGTCCCGCCGCGCAGTGCTAACCGCCACATGATCTGCACTCTGCATGCAACAACCGGCATAAATGTATTTCTAGCATTTATATGTGTATATTTAGTTTTACTGAGGTTTTGCGAAAGGTTTTTTTTAGCAAAGCGCTGAAAGTAATGAAGGTGCCAGAAATAGATCAAATCCCGAAACAGTAACATCCGTTTTTTTAAAAGCAAGAAGACCAGTCCAAAAGTATAGCCTCTCCTCTCACCAGGGGCCGTCGATCCACTCTTATCTCTATCGGCCTCAGGCGGCCGGTGTTTCGGATGGCTGGTTTCAACCCGCCGCGTCCGTAGTGAGCGCTGCGAGAGAATATGAATTACGGAAGATTGGCGAAAGTTCTCGCAACGACCGCCACGGATCACTTGCTTTAACTCCATCCTGCCAATCATTCCCATCTTGTTAAAAACCCCTCTGCGGGAAAAACCGAATACGGGAAAGCTTTGTTAGAATAAGGCCTTGCATTTATTCTGCAGATCGCTGTCTCGTATGCTATAGCAATAGCTTTTGCTGCGTTTCACCTGAGCTTTGCACATATTCCGCAGATCACTGTCCCGTATGCTATAGCAATAGCTATCACTCTGTTTCACCTGAGCTTTGCACATATTCTGCAGATCACTGTCTCGTATGCTGTGGCAATAGCCATCACTCTGTTTCACCTGAGCTTTGCATTTATTCCGAAGATCGCTGTCTCGTATGCTGTAGCAATAAGTTTCACTCTGTTTCGCTTGAGCTTTACACATATTCTGCAGATCACTGTCTCGTATGCTGTAGCAATAGCTTTCACTCCGTTTTGCCTGAGCTTTGCATATATTTTGTTGATCGCTATCTCGTATGTTATAGCAACTGCTCACACTCTGTGCGAAATGCGCTTGTAATGGTATAATGAAAATGATTAAAATATAGAATAAATTTTCATTCTTTAATACGTTCATATTTTGTGAAAAAACGTAGCGCGAACGGCACAGTCAACGATATTTTGAATAAAAAGTTACCGTTGCGAGCGTTGCGCAAAAAAATAACAACCAGCAATTTGGCTTAATAAATTATTTCATGCACTTAACAACCAAATTCAATTATATCTCACTGGACCAGGATAGCTAATAGCTGACCGCTCAGGTCTCTCAGCTATCGTACCACAAACTCCCTCTCTCTCACCTCCTCCCCATCGTGCACCTCTATCACATGCTTTCCCGGTTGCAGCTTCATAGAAAACCTGCCATCACCTCTCACATTGCGCACTCGCTTTCCATCGACAAAAACTTCGCACTGCCTGCAATCTCTGAGCTGTATGGGAACCTGCTGCACGTTTAAGGGTATGCGAGGATCGAGGTAGAACTCTTCGCTTTGTTGTGGGGAGAGAATACGAAAAGAGGGTTTGAAGTTGGCCCGTGAGTGATTCGTTGCCTCAGCGTTCTCTTTCAGAAAAAACTCTTCATATCCGCTATTGGCCACAAAGGAGGCATGGCTATGATTGCCGTCGCAGAATGGCGGGAGCCGGAAGTCTGGCGGAACAATCTCTTCCT
This sequence comes from Leptospirales bacterium, assembly GCA_050305335.1. GTDB lineage: Bacteria > Spirochaetota > Leptospiria > Leptospirales > Leptonemataceae > JBNLFC01. The sequence goes on along the minus strand of JBNLFC010000006.1, from coordinate 18,243 downwards.
GAGGAATGCATTTTTCTCCTGCGGGTTTTCCAGTGACTCTGCACATTGGAATGCGTTGCCAGCCTGCAGGCAGAGGAAACTCCTCTTTTCGGTTTCCGTTTAATCGACGTAGCACCAGGTGAAAGATGCGGCCAGCCCCATATTCACCGGAGATGCTGTTCATGGAGCCGTTATCTGGATTGCCCACCCAGACTCCTACCACATAGCGAGGCGTATAGCCTACAGTCCATGCATCGCGAAAGTCTTTAGAGGTTCCGGTTTTAGCTGCTACCGGGAATGGAAAGTCCAGAAAGCTACGTTGTCCAAATGACTTTCGCCGCATGTCAGCGTCACCGAGAATGGATGTGATCCAGATCGCTGTACGCTGTGAGAATATGCGTCGCTCTTTTTGCTGGAAAAGCTCTGTTGCAATGAATGTCAGTTTATTGGGATTTTTTTCGCTTCTCTGTCCATGGTTGTAGTAAAGCGTTCTCCCCGACTCATCGTGCCCCAGCACCAGTTCGGGTAGTATGCCACCAGAGGGAAAAATGGAATAAGCATGGGTCAGTTCCAGAAGTGTCACGCCCGCATTGCCCAGAGCCATACCCGCTCCATAATCTTCGGGGCCCAGATTCATATGGTCAATTCCCATACGCTCCAGTAACCTGTAAAAGCGGTCCACTCCCATCTGATCGAGCAGAGTCACAGGAGGAATATTTCTAGAAGTAGCCAGAGCCTCCCGCAGACTCATTTTGCCCCAGTAGTTGAGATCATAATTCAAAGGACGATAAACTACGCCACTCTCTGCTGTTCTTGAGGGGATCGCTTCATCGTCTACAATGGAAAACGGAGTTAAGTGTAATCGATCCATGGCCAGTCCATAGACAAATGGCTTGAGGGTGCTTCCTGCAGTGCGTAAAGCAAGGGCGCTATTGACCTGCCCTGCTTCGTCGCTGTTGAAATCTCTGGATCCGATGAGTGAGCGAAGAACCACCCGATCGGGAGAAATTCGCTCCAGAACTACCACCGCTGCGTTGGTTGCTCTGTAGTTCTCTATCATTTTCAGCTCGCTATCCAGAATGGTGTGGATCTCTTCAGAAAGGGGAGAAGAGATTTCGCTTTTGAACTCTCCGGAAAATTGCCGGTCAACGGTGCGGATCAAATCCACAAAGTGGGGTGCATTTCGATCCTGGCTCCATCTGCTGTCCGATGTATATGTGCGGCTGTACGTCCCATTAAAATGGTTCACTGCTGCCTCCAGCAGGTTCTCATCAGGAGCCTTATGATAAACTTTTTTATAAATTTCTCTGCTTCGCTTCAGTAATTTTTCCTTACCGTTTCGCTGGGTCCTGCCCATGGCCACCAGCATGGCCTGCTCTTCCCGCGTGGTGAGATAGATCTCTCTCTCAAAAACGCGTAGCGAAGCAGCTGAAAAGCCTTCGCTATTGGCTGGAAGTGGAAGACGATTGAGGTAAGCCTCAAGAATTTCATCGCTGGAAAAATGGAGAAACAGTCGCATCGCGTAGAGTGCTTCTATGGGCTTTCGAAGATAGCGATTGGATGGCAATGAGTCTCGAAAAATTATCCTGACAAGTTGCTGGTGAATGGTAGATGCACCGGAGACTACCCTTCCATGGCGCAGATTTTGCCATGAGGCACGAGATATGGAGATGGGATCCACCCCCGGATGCCAGCCAAAACGATGATCTTCCGATGCAATCACCATTCGCGTCAAGGATTCTGGATACTCCTTGAGTTTGAGACTCTTCCGATACCCACCGGATTTCAAATCACGGAACTCCCGCAAAACTCTTCCCTCAGTGGAAATGATACGAATGGGAAGCTTTCCTGTAAGCACATTCGCTGGCAAAGGTTTTAAACAAAAACCCAGGAGTAAAAGCACAATCAGATGGGCTCCCCTGCCTATAAACGTTAACCGATAATAATAGGAAGATAGCCAGCGTAGACCTTTTCCGGAGATTCGCAGCAGTTGATGTGCAACTCCTTTTCGGTAGTTGCCGGGAAAGATAGCTCCAGGCTTTACCGATGCCATACTCCCTGGCAAAAAACCTATGCGGTAAATACTTTCGCTTCTCATGGCACTCCTGCATCTACGCTGGGCTCAACCATTCCTTGCATAACCTATTCCACGATCAGTCTGGTCCCTCCACTTTTTCCGAAGATATAGGGTTCGTACATTCCATATGCGGAAGCTGCTGGCATAAGACTTGCGCCTTTCACCAGCGGTCGTGTCATATAAAAAAACTCATGAACACCAGGTTCCAGATAATCCTGTGTTACCACCACAGCATCCTCCCGATAGCTGTACACCGGAGCATGGTAGATGGCATAAAAATTGTATTCTGCATCGTCGCCGCCATTTTGTGCCCTATTTCTTTTTTCTTCCAGAAAGCGCGCGAACGTTGCTGATTCAGTCTGGAAAGATGTATTTACCCCTTCCAGGTTAGAAGGCAGGGGATCTGTGTAGAGAAAGTTGTAGACCGGTTTTGTGGTAACTACCGTAACTCTATTAAGATATACGACACCTCTTTTCATCACAATGGAATCGCCCGTGACTCCGGCTTCGAACGGCACGGTGGACGGATTGGAGACCGGTACAATCTCCCGACGCACCTCCATACCTTGATCCACAGGATCTTGATTCTTTGCTGCAGGTGAGTAGATCAACGATGCCGTATAGTAGAGGCGCTTTTTGTCACCGCTCATCAGATCCAGATTATGCACTTTACCTGGAGCATACCGTTTCATCAATTGGTCGAGGGCTATGCGATGATGCTTTTGATGATTCTCCTTGTCTGTAAAGGCAGCCTTCCACAACGATCGCTCATCTATGGCAACCGAAGCCGTAAAACTGCCGCCGTCGCTTTCATATAAGTGGCGATATTCAAAAAGCGCAATCGAGAGTATTCCCGTGCTGTGGCTGTCGAACCAGAATTGATGAGAGCTATCGGCCATGATGGCGTTCACCATCTGAGGAATGAGTGGATTTTTCGGATCCAGGCTTTGAAACGCCTGCAGCATAACTCCCAGCACGGATCCTCTGGAATAGAAAGCACGACTATAAAAACCGGAAGGATTGTCGCGAAAATCCACTCGATTGGTGGTAATCACCATACTGTTCTGAAACTCCTTCATCAAACGTGCAAGGTCACTATCCTGTCGATAGTCCTTCACCCTTCTTCGCAGGGCTATTGCCATAGCCAGGTAGCCCTTTGCACGTAGAGATAACTGCTTTTCATGCTCCAGCAGAAAATCCTCCAGTCGAGTGCCATGATCTCCGTCCCGTGCCAATAGAAATTGAATGAATGCCGCAGACTCCAGAATATAAGAAACATACTCTTTGTCGGGTTTACGAATATACTCCCGCAAGTAGTTCATGGCACTGCGATAGATGCTCCCATTGATGTTATAAGAGTCTCCACCGAGAGCGGGACTGCGCTCCGCCTCTTGCAAAATATAAACTACATACGCCGTTAGATAGGGGTCAGACGGACCCGGATGCTCTTTCCAGAGTCGAAAACCACCATCGTCGTTCTGGAAATGTTTCAACTCTCCCAGAAAAAGCGTCTCAATGGTATCGAAATCGTATCCCGCTTTCCCGGGTGGCGTGTATTGAAAGTCACGCAGCATCTTGCCTGCGGCCATTCGCAGAAGAAATGCGGAAGAACGCTGCTCCAGACAGAAGTAGGCGTTCGATGCATAGAATTGAAATCCCTTCTCCAGTCCTACAAGAGCTGTGGGAGATAAAGAGACATTGAGATAGCCTACCTCCGGATTGACTTCACTGGCAGAAGGGACCTCAAAGCCTTCCGTAGCCTTTTCGTCGGTAAATCCGGACACTGCAAAGGCCTCCACCGGCGGAGCCTCTTTAACAGGAAACGAGAAGCTGACCCGATCTTTGAGAGATGAGTCTCCCCGGACCGGATAGGCCAGGATCTCTCCCTCTACAGTGGCTGCTTTGATCAAAAGATCGTTCCAGTGGAGCGCTCCATCCTTCTTTTCCAGACTCAGCGACCTTGCCTTTTTCATGGAATCTGTACGCTTTTTTTCGTACAGTGATGAGTTGAGCGAGACTTGAAAAGTGATCTCCTTTGTTTCGCCGGACCCAATGATCATGCTTTTCTCTGCACCGCCCGCAATACGTAACAGAGGCGATTGCAACTTAACCTTCATAGGCAAAGCCATTGTGCTCTGATTGGTTACGGCAGCGCCTACCTCCACTGAATCTCCCGGCCGCAGGAACCTGGGCAAAAGGGGTCTTGCCACAAGATCCTTTTTTACCTGAAATTCGTGAATTGCGTAGTTGTATCGGCCGGATTTTCCTCCCAGCACTTGAACGCGAAAAGTGGTCAGGTTATGTGGCAATTGAAACTGCACATGAGCCACACCCGAGGCATCGGCTACCGTCTTCTGGCTCCAGTACGCAGTCTCTTTAAAAATTTTTCGCTTTCCATCTTCGCCGTCTTCGGAAAAGCCACCTTCGCCATTGCCTGCTTCGGACCATCCCTTACCTCCGGGTGCTGCGCCTTTGTTAGCAAAACTCATGCGCTGGATTAAAGATTTATAGTTGTTAAATATTTTCACTCCCAGTGGCCAGTTGTCAAAAAAGAACCCGATGGGATCGGCAAATTTATAGTTCACAAGATCCAGCACCGCTCGATCGGCCACACTGATTACCAGCTCACTACCAGGATCTGTGGATATGGAGAGTTTCACGTTCTCACCCGGCTTATAATCCGGCTGGTTCGTCTCGACTTTCAGTGGAAGCCGTTTATCGGCAAGATCGATGTTCAATCGCACCATCCCCACCTTCATCTGCGGCTTGCCTGCGTCTACCTCTTCCACGTAGTTTCCATAATTTACTTTTTTAAGCTTCTGGGAAGTTCGCCCCTGCATTACCATAACACCAACGTAAACATCGGGGCTGAAATCCGAACGAATGGGAATGGCCACGGGCTCCCCGTTGCCGTTCATGGCAACCGTGGTCTGCCAGAGCACTTTCTCTCTTTCTACAGTGACAATGGCTTCGCCCTGTTTGTAAGGGCTTTCAATAAGGATCTTCGCAGTCTCACCGGGTCTGTAGCTAGCTTTATCAGGAACCAGAGTGATGGTATCGTCGTTATGGAAATCCCAGCCGATATAGCCACTGCCACTGGCAAAAAAATTAAGACGGGAATAGGCTTTTGAATTTTTCACATGAAGCGTCAGCGTGTATTCTCCCGCAATCTGAGGAACAAATTCATAAGGCAATGCATCATCCGATAGAGATACCGGGGTTCTGGCCACTTCGGTTCTTACCAGGGTGTTTCGTCGCTGCAAACCTCCCATGGCACCTCTGGATTGTATGGTTCGCCACTCTTTCCTATGAACAATCACTTCTGCTGCTATGGGCTTTGCCTGCCCACCATCGTTTTCAATGGCGGTGAGCTCGAATTGAAAAGTATTGCCTTTACTCTGATAGCGATTTTTCACAAGAATCCCGGGCAGTGTGTCTCCCGCGTATACGGATAATTCTGCTTTTCCGGATATACTACGTTGATCTACATCGCTCACCGTTCCATCCAGTTCCAGCGAATAGCTGCGACTCACTCCGTAATTTTGTAATCCCTCGGGCTCCATTGCCTCCAGCGGAAAGGAGACATGGAGCTGCCCGACCTGGTCCAGATTTCCGCTACCATTGGAATAAAAGCTGTATGTGGGCGGCTCCCAGCGATCTTCATACTCATCGTCACCGAAAAAAAAGTCGGTTTTGCGATCGAATGTGGGATTCATAGGCTTACGGTTGATGGTGTACGTAGCCTTTGCATTTTGCATGGGAGCCCCGAAAAGATAGTGAGCCTCCAGAACTGCTTTGAGCATACTGGCTACTCTGGATCGTTTCCCATGACCCTTCCAATCCAGAGAAAACTCCGCGGGGCGAAACTCTTCCACCTGGAAAGTGTCATACACCGAGTCCACTCCGTGTTTGGACTCACCGGCAACTTTCTTCGATGTCAAAGATATCGTATAATGGCCCAGAGGACCATCTTCTGGCAGGGGAAAATCACCCCCTACATTGCCATAGTCAGAAGCATCCAACGAAGAGGAGTAGATCTGGTTTCCTCCAGCATCGCTCACTGTTGCTGTCACGCTTCCCAGGGAAGAGGAGTCTACCAGAAGCTTTCCATCTTTGCGCACTCCTAGAAAGGCCGCAAAATGCACTGTATCACCGGGCCTGTAGAGTTTGCGGTCAAAGACCACCTCTCCCCCCAGTGTGGAGGCATGAGACGAACCATCATAGTAGCGATTGACGGACCACATATAGAGATCGTGGTTCTTCCCTACCAGCACGGCTTCGTCATCACGACGATTCGCATAGAAAACTAGCTTATTCTCGTCATAATCTTCGTCCGTTTCCACCGAGCAGTGGCCGTCCGATGTAGTATAGCACTCTCCCAGCTTCGAGTTTCCTTCAAAGATCTTCAGCTGTACTCCCTGAAGCGCGTTGCCTGTAGAAAGTGATCGTACCCATCCGTGAATCGCGCCTTTCCCTGCTTTGGCAGCCAGGGCCAGATCTGTGGACTGAATATAGCGTGTGATTTTTACCTCTTCCTCTTTTCCGGAATCGTTTTTCAACGTTTCACGAATCGTTACTGCCACCCAGCCCTTGCCTTCTTTCAAATAGGGGTCCAGTTTGAATCCAATGGTACCCGATGTTCGGGCATTCAATCCGGTGGGAAAATCAAACACCTTTTCATCGTTATAAGAGATGTCAATCCCTCCCTTATCCGAAGCAGCATAGTCACAAATATCATCCAGATCAAAATGTCCCACTTCCATATGCACTTTGTCCAGACCGGAGACATAAATCGGAATGGCCTTTGGACCGTTGGCTTCGATATGATCCACGCCAGAGTCCAGAGAGACAGATTTGCGTAGCATGGGAGCCTTTATAGTAAATTTCGTATCACCTGTAATGGCATTGCCAAACGCGTCTCTAAGGCCGGGAAGTATGGTGAGTGTATAGGTCTCTTCCGGAGTCACAGCCCAGTTGCGAAGAGAGAGAAATTCGGTGGTGGAATTATCCCCGCTGGATATGAATTTCGTTTTCGGCGATATTTCTACAAAACGAGCGAGATCTCGTCTTCGCACTGGATTGTTGAATTGCAGTCCATACAACCAGCTTTTCTCAAAGTAATCGGCTTTGTTCTCTGCCGCTGCCTTCAATGGACCGTAAGTCTCATAGGGAAAACTAACATCCGCGGCCATACCAATGTTGCCACCAGCGGGTTTCATACCCTTGTCCACTACCAGTGAGAGAGAGGCACCTCTGGGCAGGTTAGACAATGTAGTAATGAGCACCATTTTCTGCAACGACTCGTTTCCATATACATAAATGTGATTGTTCTCTTTTGTCGGATACTGAACGCCAATGGGTACCGAGTTTCCATTTGCCAGCAGTTTTATATGCGATCTTGCCTCCGACAGTTCCACCGGGTAGTTGAACTGCACCTGAAATTCAGGACGATATCCGACGCTTCCATTGTATGGATATTTTTGCTGAACCTCCAGCAAAGCGGTGCGAAACTGAAAACTATAATCCTTTTTTAGCTTCATGCCATTGAGTGCAGCTGTTCCAGCAGGTATAGTGACTCGATATTCAGTTCCCGGGGAGAATTTTTTCGAGGGAACAAATGCAGCAACTCGACTCCCATACCAACGAAAAGAGCCAGGAATATCCGGAGAAATGCCAATGGGAGCATCGGACCTCCCCCGGAAAGCCCCAAGAGGAACAATGGGATGGTTGAAGACCACCACAATCTCCGTGGCCTGGTCTGGTTGGTTCAATTCCCCCGTGGGAGTGGCCTGAACAATTCGCAGGATAGAGTCATCATAGACAATACCGCTCTGGAAATCCTCGATGGGCGGCATACCTACCTTGCGCAACTGTTGTCGAATTGCATAGGTGGCAGCCCCGGCCACTATGATCATAAGAGAACCCGCTATTGCATAAAATCTTCGGGAGCGCCCCAGAAAAGGATGCAACCACTTCCAGCCGCCTGCTTGTGCAATGAAATGACTTCTGGCTCTGGCCAGACCAGATTTTATTCTCTCTTGCAAAGACATATGTAATCTCCCCCGGAAAAGGATCCATTCAGGTTGGTGAATGTCGACCATTTATCATTGACGTCATTGGAGAATAGACGGGATATGCTGCAATGACTCTCGGAACGCGCTCAAGCTTATTATATATTTCAGTTTTTCTGGCTCTGCTGGCCACAGACCTTCTCTCGAAAAAATACATTACCGACCATCTCAATTACCATCTCAGTGAAGATGAAGTACACATGCTCAACCCCCGGGATGTAGCCTCTTACCGCGCGCTTTTTGATGGAAAGGACATCATTCCCATTCTGGGAGACAAAGGACGTTTGTTTCGCTATGAACTTCATTTCAATAATCGATTTAGCTTCAGCATTGGTCCCAACTCTAGAATCCTGAATATCATAGTAACAGGCGTGGCAATCTTGATACTTCTTGGTTATCGTCTGGCAAATAAAGAGTTCGGTCATCCTCTGGCATGGAGTTTCATCTTTGCCGGTGCTATGGGCAATCTGATCGATAAGATGTTTTTAAAATCCGTCATCAATAGAGATTGGATCTTTTCCCTCAGCCCGGTGGATGGCTACATCAGCGGGGTAGTTGATTTTTTTGCAGCCATCTGGTTCGGAATGAGCCAATTCGAAGGAACTCCGCTCTTTTTTCTTGGATGGCATGTCTGGCCCATTTTTAATGTAGCGGACGTTTTGATCAACATCGGCATAGGTCTTTTGATTTTCATGGAGTGGGTGCTTCCGGCAATTCAGAACAGACTGAATAAAAAGAACGCCTGATAGTAGTTTTTAGACATGTCCGGGTAGTCTGTGAGGATGAACAGCTTTCACCCTCACAGAAGCAAAATCAGACTACCAGCGAAACTGAACTGCCACTGAGTATGCCTGGCTTCTATCTTGAGCACCTGGCAAGGGACCATAGATTTCCATGCTTTTCAGCAAGATAGGTGTTAGATCATTGGTATAAGTGTATGCAAAAAGATCGTTTGCATCAACCTTTCCGGCTGAGCTCTTTGTTACACTCTCAATCCTTTCGCCCCCATGCATATATGCATATTTTACTTTTATGGCAAACCAGCTTGTAATGGCAAAAGTATACCCGAAAAGGTATGTGCGCCCTTCCATTGCGTTGCTTGCAGAAATGGTGCTACTCTTCTTACCGGCAGTCATCAACTGGGTTATATCGCTAATGGCAGCAGGATTCAGAAACACACGAATGGAACCATCAACACTCTCTTTGAAGGAGGATCCTCCGACCAGACTACGATGGTAGTCAACACCGACCTCAAAGGTATGGTTTGCTATGGGTTCGATTCTATAAATCAGCCCCAGAATTCCATTCAAAAAGTATTGATTGTAATTTACAGTTTGCTCTGCATACAGCCCGGAATATTGCGTAGATGTAATGCCACTACTGGTACTATTGGTGTACATATAGCCACTTTTTTTTACCAGATCTCCGCGAGTGTCGATCCCCACACGCACCCCGAGGTGGCTGATGAAGGGGATGAGAGACTTTAAGGGATAAATTTCATGATCATACCTTAGATTCACCCGCCGGGCAGCAACGCCATCATTGAAAGTAAAGTTCCGGGCGCTGGTAGAAGAGGTCATTCCAAAAATCGTGCTGGTGCTGGACTGCTGCTCGGCGGTGTACGCATTGGCATTGCCAGTTCCCATATAATTTAAGGAAAGATTCCCCCGGTGACCCCCGCCTTTGCTTTTCCAGGATATGCCCAATGCAAAAACTGAAGCCCGGGTATGGAGATTATTTAAATCTGTTCCAATAGAACCCTGTCCTCTTAATAAATATGGGTATAGGTTTATATTTTTTAGCTCTCCTGCCATCTGCAATGCACCAGGATGCCAGCTGGCAGCTCCATATTCCACATAAACTCTTGATTTTCGCTCCGGGTCTCCGTTGCGGTTTGCTTGCATACCGTTTTGCCCTGGACTACCAGACGAGGCCAATGGCTCGCTAGCTGCACCGCCATCCGTCTCTTCAGCATAGATTCCAGGCACGGCGATAAACAGAATCAAAGCAAAGAAAAAAAACGGATAACTGAATTTCGCAAATTTCATAATTTCCTCCAGGTAGCCGAAGGAAATCCTATACTTTAGGATTGGTCAATTGCTTTTTCGTCCAGTACTAACGATGCTGCGAGATAGGCGGTCCCTTCAAACATGCACGAAGGCGATGGATCCATGACCACTCTAAATAGAGAATCACTCCAGAGGTAACAGTCACTTAAGTGGCTCAGTCCCCTGTGGATGGAAAGGCCCACCGTATATTCTCCAGGTCCCAGGTTCATGGTCAGTTTATATTGAATGAGACTTGATTGCCCCTCTGGAAAAGTTAATCCGGCGTATCCCAGCAAACGGCTGTTGGTTCCAAAGACAATTTCACCTTTTCCGTTCATCAGATGAATCCCAACGGTAACATCATGAAGGGTTTCCAGGGGATTGAGAGCAATGGCCAAAGTTGCATTTTCGCCAGCTGCCCAGCGAAACCGCTCCATACCCGTCTCGTCCTTCAGGATTGCGCGATACTCACCCGGTAGCAACTCCTTCACCCGGTTATTCTGGATGCGAGAACTTTCCCCTTGAATTTTTCTGTAGCGGGCAATGACTTTTCCTGGCAGCCCTTCTTCCAGAAGCTCTCCCCGATGTAATAACAATATTCGGTCACACACGGAAATCAGCAGTGAAAGATCATGGCTGACCAGCAATACAAGGCTGCCCTGTTCACGATATTCCTGGAATCTACGAATTCCTTTCTGTTGAAAAGAAGCATCTCCGACCGAAAGTGCTTCATCTACGAGTAGCAAATCAGCGCTTTTGAGCGTGGCGATGCCGAAGGCTAGCCGCATCTGCATGCCTGTGGAATAGGTTTTCAAAGGCATGCGGCGAAATCGCTCCAGGTCGGCAAATTCAATGATTGCATCCATATATGCTTTGAGCTCATCAGGCGTATATCCCCATAAAACACCGTTGAAAAGAATATTCTGGTCAGCGGTAAGTTCGGGACTGAATCCGATTCCGAGTTCAAGAATACTTCTCACAGAACCCTGAAATTCCACTGAGCCAAAAGTCGGATGAGAAATTCCCGAAAGAATGTTGAGGAGCGTGCTTTTTCCCGCACCGTTGAGTCCTACCACCCCCACAATCTCTCCTCTGGTCTGACTGCCCAGCTCAATGCTGATGTTTTTCAAGGCCTCTATTTTTCTTCCGCCGGAGTAGAGCCCCAGCGTTGCCGCACCCAGAAGCTGCTCAGGAAAATTGTTATATCCCCTGTATTCTTTGGAAAGGTTTTCCAGCTTCAGGATCACAGGTTATCCGCCACAACAATATTTAATCTCCTGGCTGAAATGGTATAAGCAGCGGCACTGAAAAAGGCAAAAAGGAGCAGGCCAACCCATTCTCCCCCGGAAAGAGGAGGTTCATTTCGAATCAACAAAAAACGATGAAAACGTAAAATCGCATAGATCGGATTCCATCGAAAAATAGGGACCCATCGCTCAGGTATGGTATAAACCACGGGAGTGGCCCAGAAGAGAAGTTGCGTGGCCAGACGCATTACCGATGTCAGATCTTTGAGAAGAATGCTCAATCTAGAAAGAATAAAATTCCAGCCGGCCAGCAATATCATAGAAGCTATACCGAACAAAAGAGCTGCAGGCGAACTCAGAGCCAATTCTCCGCGGAAATAGATGATCACCACCACGGGAATATAGAGCACCAGATATTGAACGATACCACGCATAATAGGAATCCATTGAAATAATTCCATGCCCAGCCTGGTCCTCTTAATCAAAGGCCGATTATCGTCCAGAATGGCGCAAGAACGAATCATAGACTCCGAAAGGGGCAACCACAAGATCATTCCGCTTAAAAGGTAGGAGAAATAATCGTATGATCCGCCGGCAGCACGGCCATTTCCGTCGGGCAATACCAGACCGAAAATTACATAAAAAATCCCGATTTGAAACAGGTACTGTATCACCAGCCAGGCCACGCCCGCAGCAGTGCCAGCAAATTGAAGAGTATAATCTCTCCGGACCAAGACAACAAGGAGAGTGAGTTTCTTGAAAAATTGATTCATGAGACCCCTGGCAGGGGTCCCATATTAAGAAGCGCTATTCAAAGAGCAACCATTCCACGGTCGGGACGAAAACGGTCCATAACACCGGCAAGACGACGTTTTCGAATCGTCTCCACTTTTTTCAATTGCTCTTCGGTCAGCAAAAATCGGGCGGCTAGCCCGTATTCGGGAAGAAGGGTAGCACCCTCCAGGGTTTCAGTCAGTTTTTTTCGGGCGAAAAAAATCCGGGACCTGTATTCCGGGTCCATATCCTCATATAGCTCAACGCTCATTGCGGGCCTCCATGCTCAATCATTCGTGCTGCACCCTTTGTTTGTTTTTTTATCCGGACTTTTCCGGTCCGGCGGGGTGTCCGGGAAAAGGACGTCCGTGCCCTATCTCCCTGATAGTCGTATCGACCGGCTTGTGGAAAGCTGAAGCTTTTTTTTAGCTTTGAAACCGTTTTAAGAAAGGGGTACCATTTTTCGCCTGTGTCGGGAAAATGTGGCCAGTTCATTGACTCCCAGCTCAACAAGAATTCCTGACAGCTTATCAAAATCACGACCCAGGTGGGACGAAGCATGAGCGTCAGAGGAAACGGTTAAACGAATTCCTTTTTCTACGGCTCTTTTCAGGATATCCATATGGGGGTATTGCTCTTTGACCGGCTTATGCCAGCCTGCTGTATTGATTTCCATGACCCGGTCAAATTTCGCAATCTGATCCAGAGCCTCATCCACAACTGCAAAGACATCCCGATCCGGAAAAAAATTGAAAATCTTGATTAAATCCAGGTGAGCGTATCCATCGTAAATACCGTCGGAAGCAATGCGGGCGATTTCCTTGAAATACTTCTCATAGAGATCCGCAATATTGTATTTTTTATAGTGCTCTATGTAATCGGGGTGATCAAAAGGCCATTGGTCGATGAAATGAATGGAACCCAGGATATAATCAAAGCGGTTGTAGTTGGCTTCGGTCCATCGTCGACCATCTAACGAAGAGGCCGGGTCGTTGTCCAGTTCCACACCCATCAGTATTGTCAATCGGTGGGAATACCTCCCCTGGACTCGTTCCACAGCATCGAAATCCACACCTTTGTGGAAAGAGTCATGGTCGGTAAAAACAACCTGATTCAGTCCAACGTTTATGGCCGCATCAGCCCACTGATTTAACAGGTCGTCTGTATATCGCCTGTGCGGATCATGTGCAAGAGGGTGAGTGTGATAGTCGATCCGTGGTAGCATTTGATGAAACTCCCCGGCGCCGGAGTCAAAACAAAACCCGTGATGCGAACTTACTTTGCTCGCATGCCGCCCCCCATTTCCTCGCCCAGGGAGGAGTGCCGGGACGCGCTCTTATTAGATCCAGAAAAAAACCTTTTCATTCTTTCGGCAATGTTTTAAGGTACGCTCCATGATCAGGATTTCGTCTGTAGTTTTTTCCGTGCAACACTCAAGGCTCCAGAAATGGTTTCTCGTTTTACCGGTATCGATTTTTGCCACATTTGCCTGTTCCACAGGGATCCCGGTGAAGATTCCGAAGTATCCCACAGGCAATGTGGGCGAGCAGTTGAAAGAGGTGATGGGTTACAAACGAAACATAGGCATTGTATCGTTCCATAAAACGAGTTTCGTAGACCCGATCCGGGGCCAATTGGGCTCAACGATCAAAGCCCTGCTGGAGGATGAGCTCTCCAGAAAGGGGTACTATCGCATCACCGATATTTCCAGTAGACTGGATCGATTGAGGGAAATTGAATTTTCACAGAGCGGCCTCACAGAAGAACAAAAAACCATCGGCAAAGAACTGGCTATAGACGGTTTTTTTTATGTTTTTCCCTCAGGTTCCCCTGGCAGCGAATGCACCTCGGAAACCTCCTATCTCACCGAAACACGCCAGTACAAAGACTCAACCGGAAAACTCATTACAAAATCTTATCAAAAACCGGTGCAGACAATGGTGCGGTACTACACGCTACCTGTTACGGCCAGACTTGTCAATGTAGAGAATGGGCGTTCCGTAAGCGCCTCTTACCGGCAGGCCTATAGATTAAGCGGAGTAGCTGGAAGCAGAATGTGCCCATCCCTCCTCGATGCTCAGAGTCGAGCCATTGCAGAGGCCGCGGAAAAACTTGCCGACGCTCTCTCACCTACTATGGAAGAGTATAAAATTCCCCTTTCCCACGATGTGGATGAGGTTGCCGAAGCCCATAAAAAGCAAACCGAAGAACTGCTGGAAGCAGGCATTGACCTGGTAAAAAAAGAAAACTACGAAAGCGCAGCACAGCAATGGGAAATGGCCCTGCAAAAATCTGCAGGGCGGTCAAGAGCAGCTCTCTGGAATCTGGGTGCCAGATTCTGGTTCTCAGGAAATCTGGATAAGGCAGAAGAGTTTTTTAAGAACGCGCTTCGCCCCGCGGGAGACAAAGATGATGTTTCCTATATGGACCGTTCTGATATGAACAAAGCATGGCTTCTTTTTCAGCAGGAAAAAGAACGAATTAAGCAGGAGAAGGAATAAACCGAAAAGCATTCAGAACGTAGCTAAGTATCGCAGACAACCACACCTCCATGGATTTTACTACTCTTCATGAACTGCTACCTGCAGCTCAGTATTCATGCGCATTCATTTAGACAGATTGAATTAAGCATCCACATAGACCTTTGATTCATTTCCAGAAATTTTGCACCCCAAGTTTCGCACACGTAAATCAAAAAGTCGTCTTATTCTAAAATCTTAAGCTAGCGTACTATGCAGTTTAGAAGTTACGTCGTTTTCAAAGCCGGCATGTTGTTTCTCAGTATTCTTACAGCATGCTCTTACAGAGATGAAAGTATGGTTCCTTTCACTCTGGTTGGTTCTGTACTTATGCTGGATCATGGCGGAAGCTGCAAAGTCGGTAATAATGCACTTTACCTTTACTCATCCAACTCCACAACGGATACCGATTTCGCTTCAGTTACCCGCAGGAACTATGTGAAAGATGAGATCCTGGTTGTTTTTCAAAATAATGTAAATGCACAAAGTGACATGAAAGTCCCTGGCAGCCTGATGCTGGATGGCGATCAGTTACAATTTCTTGAGGAACGAGGCCCCAGACGAATTCAAAAGATCAAACTTCGCCCTGGTTTTGGTGTAAAAGACGCTGTGGAAGAGCTGGGAAGTAATGAAAAGGTAATAGCAGTCCAACCCAATTTCATCTACTCAAGCCAGGCCGATCCTCCTGATGACATCAACTTCAATCTACAATGGGGACTTTACAACGACGGTATGGGCGATGGTAGCGGGTACAGCAGCGGTCCTTCTGGCTACATTGAACTCCACGCAGGCATGGACATGAATCTCCTGCCCGCATGGAGTATTCGAACCGATTGTTCCGGAGTTATCGTGGCAGTGGTGGACGGAGGTGTTGACTATAGCCACCAGGATCTTGCTTCGAATATGTGGGACGGCAGCCACTGCGTTGATGAGAATGGTTATCCGTTAGGCGGCTGTAATCATGGATACGACTTCGTAGATGGTGACAGGGATCCTATGGATTTGACAGGGCATGGCACACATGTGGCTGGAATCATAGGTGCAGTGGGTAACAACAATACAGGCCTGACAGGAGTTTGCCAGCAAGTTCAGATTATGGCTGTGCGTGTTCTCGGAAAAGATGGGTTCGGAACGGCGTATGATATTGCTCGAGGTATTTCCTTTGCCATTCAAAACGGAGCAAAGGTGATCAATCTCAGTCTGGGAGGAAAGGGCGGCTTCAACGGTGATTTTCTATATCTTTCCATTCTGCATGCTCGTGACGCGGGTGCTCTGGTTGTGGCAGCCGCAGGCAATGAATCCAGAGACAATGATATAGATGGTGAATATCCAGCCGACTATGATCTGGAGAACATCATAAGTGTGGCATCGGTCCAATCCGACGGTGCTCTCTCCAGTTTTTCAAATTATGGTACTGATTGCGTTCACATCGCAGCGCCGGGCTCGAATATCTACAGCACATGGATGTGGCCGAACAATACCCCAATAGATTCAGCTAGCCGATCGCTTTCCGGTACATCCATGGCTACGCCTATGGTGGCCGGTCTGGGAGCGCTGGTCAAAGCCGAAGCTCCCTCATGCGGATATGCAGATATTCGATCTGCTATTCTGGCAGGTGCAAATCGCACCTGGCCCGGGGTCCAAGGAAAAATTCAAGACGATCGTACGGCAAATGCCCGTTCAGCCTTAAATGAAATTAAAACGCAGCATTGCGCCAGATAGATCATTTCGCATTCAATGTTTATAAATTCCATTTTTCATTATCCTGGCAACCAGGTTGATCCTTTCTCGGTACATCTTTTTTAGATCTTCAGCTGTGGTCTTTTCGTTAATCGCCGCATATATCTCCATATCTATGGCTGAATCGATCCAGTTGAAAAACCTTACAAAGTCGTTCAAAGGAACCGCAAGTTTGCTAACGTCAACGCCCAGCAGAAACTCTTTCGTAAGCGGCTCCAGCAACGGTTCCATCATTTTGCGCATTTTGTGCATCATTTCACCTCGCTCCAGAGTAATTCTAGAAAAGGCCCGAAACATTTTTAGATCACCTCCCAGGTAGTCTATAGTTTCTTCTATAAACAGCAAATATCTCTCCAGAAGGTCGTCAGGCAACCTGGGTAAACGTTCTTTCACAGCCGGGAGGTATTCCGCCAGCATGTATTCAACGACCGTGTAGAACATTTTCTCTTTTGTTCCGAAGTATTTGAAAATACTTCCCTTGGCGATGCCTGCTTTTTGTGCAATTCGATTGGTGGAAGCAGTGTCAAATCCCTCTTCGGCAAACTCTTCAATGCATGCTCGAATTACTTTTTCACGTTTTTCAGCAGGCAGTTTATTGAAAGCAAGTTTTGCATACTTGAACTTTGTATTTCTTTGCTTTTCATCAGGAAGTGTGTTTTTTTTATTACTTCTGATCCCCATAGAGCCACCAGGTTGTAGTAAGAAGCACGCCGGCTGTTCCGACCAACGCTACAATGATCCAGCTAACGCCGCCGGGAACCACATCTCCGGTTCCAGCTGCATAGTACATTGGAATTGCCCAGGGGTAAAATTCACCGAATCCAATGACACCTGTAAAATTAATAAACACCGCTGTTACAATCACAAATCCCACTGAAGCGAGGTATCCTCCCGAATAGCAAGCGATGAAGGCAACCACAGAATTCAGATAGATAAATGCAACCGCTGCAAGCAACATTCTAAAAAAAGCATTTATGGCCATAGTCTCATTCCAGAGGGGAAGCTCTACAAAGTAGGCTCCGAGCATAGAGAGGGAATAGATGAAAAGAAAAATGGCCAGACACCAGATTGCCACAACAATCAACTTTGCAAAAGCGATGGTGGGTTTGGGAATGGGAAGTGTTAAAATGTCTTTGAGCGTACCTCCCGCATATTCCCTGCCAAATACCCAGGCACCTATAAAACCAAAAAGAACTATTTCCAGGCCGCAGGTCCCCTGTGCCAGAAAGTCGAAGAAAGAGGGCCAGTCAGCCTTTCCCATCAATCGTGCTTTGGTACCCAGTAAACCGAGGTTATGAGCAAGCTCCGGCTTTTTCAGCGCAAATATCATAAACGTCATTATGAGAGGTAGGAGTGAAGATATGGCAAAGGAGGCCAGAAGCGCTTTTGACTTTCCCACCTTCAGCCACTCCGCTCCCAGAGATCGTACAAGAGCCATCATGGTTTCTCTCCTCTCTTTCGGGTTATTCTTAAGAAATAGTCTTCCAGCCTTTCCTCCTCGATTCCAAGGAAAAGGGGAGGAGTGCCGGCCTTTACAAGAAGTTCTGCCACTGAATCAGGATGCTTGAGCGCCTTTTCATTTTTCATATGGATTACCATATCGCCCCCGAGCACAGGTGAGTAGCCACCCCTGGTAAGCGCTTCGACTGCCCTGACGGAATCTTGCACTTTTACCGCGAGCATCCTCTCGCGATATTTGTCCAGGGTTTCAAAATCTGCCTCCTGAATGAGTCTGCCCTCATGTATTATACCAATGCGTGTCGCCATGAGGGCTACCTCGGAAAGTAT